>NZ_DBNHWK010000066.1:0-108047 GCF_057140465.1 Gaiella sp. | reverse complement strand
CTGCAACGGGATGGGGCATCGCGACCCGACGGCGCACGCCTTCATGCGCGGCACGAAGGCCGAGGGCGGGTGGGCGGTCGTCTGCACCGAGGAGGTGGAGATCCACCACACGACGGAGCTCTCGCCGTACATCGAGGGGCGGATCTGGGACGACGCCGACGTCCCCGCCCACGCCCGGCTCGTCGAGAAGGTGCACGAGCACGGGGCGCTCGCCGGGATCGAGCTCACGCACAGCGGCATCTTCGCGGCCAACCTCTGGACGCGGCGCGCCCCGCTCGGCGCGGGGCACCTCCCCGTCTCCGGGACGTCACCGGTGCAGGCGCGGCGGATGAGCCTCGACGACATCGGCGATCTCCGGCGCTGGCACCGCCAGGCCGTGGCGCGGTCGCTGGCCGCAGGCTACGACCTCGTCTACGTCTACGCGGGGCACGGGCTGACGACGCTCCAGCACTTCCTCTCGCGCCGCTTCAACGACCGCACCGACGGCTACGGCGGCAGTCTCGAGAACCGGGCCCGCCTGTTGCGGGAGGTGCTCGAGGACACGCTCGACGAGGTCGACGGGCGCGCCGCCGTCGCCTGCCGCCTCTGCGTCGACGAGCTCGTCGGGGCGGCCGGGCTCGAGCGCGGCGAGATCGAGGAGGTGCTCGGCCTCGTCGGGGAGCTGCCCGACCTCTGGGACTTCATGGTCGGCGACTGGGACTTCGACTCGCTGACGGCTCGCTTCGGCGACGAGGGCTCCCAGGAGCCCTACGTGCGCGGGCTGAAGCAGCTCACCTCGAAGCCGGTCGTCGGCGTCGGGCGGTTCACGTCGCCGGACACGATGGTGCGGATGATCACGGACGGCGTCCTCGACCTGATCGGCGCCGCCCGCCCGTCGATCGCCGACCCGTTCCTGCCGCGGAAGATCGAAGAGGGCCGGCTCGAGGACATCCGCGAGTGCATCGGCTGCAACATGTGCGTCACCGGCGACTTCACGATCACGCCGATCCGCTGCACGCAGAACCCGAGCATGGGCGAGGAGTGGCGGCGGGGATGGCACCCCGAGCGCATGCGGCCGAAGACGAGCGACGCGAAGGTGCTCGTCGTCGGTGCCGGCCCGGCCGGGCTGGAGGCGGCGATGTCGCTCGGCCGGCGAGGCTACGACGTCGTGCTCGCGGAGGCGACGGACGCGCTCGGCGGGCGGGTCGCCCGCGAGGCGCGGCTCCCCGGGCTCGCGACCTGGATCCGCGTCGTCGACTACCGCCGCGGCCAGCTCGACCGCCTCCCGAACGTCGAGCTGGCGCTCGGGAGCCGGCTCGACGCGGCCGAGGTGCTCGCGTACGACTTCGACCACGTCGCCGTCGCCACAGGCGCACGGTGGCGCCGGGACGGCGTCGGGCGCTGGCACCAGCGTCCGGTCGCGCTGGGCGACGTCGAGCTCCTCACGCCCGACGACCTGATCGCCGGCGCACGCCCCTCGGGCCGACGGGTCGTCCTCTACGACGACGACCACTACTACCTGGGCGGCGTGCTCGCGGAGCTGCTCGTCGCCGAGGGCTGCCAGGTCACGCTGGTGACGCCGGAGGCGCGCGTCTCGGCGTGGACCGAGAACACGATGGAGCAGCACCGGGTCCAGCGGCGGCTGCTCGGGCTCGGCGTCGAGCTCCGTGTGACCGAGGCGGTGACCGGAACGGCCCCGGGATCCGTGCGCACGGCCTGTACGTACTCGGACGCCGAGCGCGAGCTCGCGTGCGACGCGCTCGTGCTCGTGACCGCGCGCCTCCCCGAGGACGGGCTCGCGGACGCGTTGGGCGTCGCGCTCGCCGACCGCGGCGACGGCCCCACCGTGGAGCTCGTGGGCGACGCCTACGCGCCCGGCACGATCGCCGCCGCCGTCTGGGACGGCCGCCGCTACGCCGAGGAGCTCGACGAGCCGCCGGCGTCCGGCGACACGCCGCCGTTCCGCCGCGAGATCGTCGCCCTCGCCCCGCTCGCAGACGGCTGAGCCCGGGCGGAGGGCCTACGCGCGCGTCCAGACGGCGTCGTCGCCGAGCGCGGTGCGCGTCGCCGACCCGAGGGCTACGAGCCGCAACATCGCCGCCTCGGCCTCGGTGCGGTCGGGTGCGTCGTTGCCGTGGGTGAGCAGCTGCGCCACCTCCTGCGTCGTGAGACCGCCGGGGAAGCGCTCGAGCAGCGCCGCCGGGTCGTCCGGCACGGCGCGTCGCTCGCCGTCGGGAACGAGGTTCGCGACGATCACGTCGTACGCCTCGACCGGCTGCCAGCCGCCGGCCACGAGCCTGACGTCGCCGTGCTCGAACACCACGGACGGTGCCGTGAAGCGGACGGGGCCGTCGGTCGTGGCGGTCTTGCCCTGGAGCTCGGGCGGCGAGCCGCTCGCGGTGCGCGCCTCGGTGCGGTCGCGCTGGTACGCCTCCTCGACCTCCGGGGTGTCGATGGCGCCGATCACCGCTCCGACGTCGAGCCCGGGCACGCCCTGGAGCGCCTCGGCGATCGCGTCGTCCTCGTCGAGGAGGAGCGTCGTCGTGAACCAGGCGAACTGGAGCGCCCGGAAGACGGCCCACTCCGCGCCCGACGACCACAGCCGGGCGGCGACGATCGCCCGGCACGCGCGGCCCGTGCCGACGACGCGCTCGCGGGGCGCCGGGCCGAACGGCATGCCGAAGCGCCGGTACCGCCGGGCGTAGCCCTCCGCGGTGCCGAGCGGCGTGTATCCCCGGTCGACGTACTGCTGGGCGTGCTCGGTGAGGCCGATCAGCACGAGCCGCCAGTCCAGCTGGGCACCGTAGCGCCACTGGAGCGCCCGGAAGGCCGGCTGCGCAGAGTACGCCCACGGGCAGCCCGGGTCGTTGTAGAGGGTCACTCTCACGGGCTCTGCCACGCGTCCTCCCTGGGTCGACACCGACGGCGGACGACCGTGGAGCGCGGGTCGCATACCGTGCGGTGCCCGCACGGCCGCCGACGACATTCTGTCGGACGGGCGGGCGGGCGGCGCGCCGAGGGCGCACGACCGCCGCGCCGACCGCGCCTCAGGAGGGCCGCGTGCCGAGCGTCACCTCGACGTCCCGGTCCTCCCCGTCCCGCGTCACCGTCAGCGTGACGGCGTCGCCGGGGTCGCGCGCGCCGACGGCGGCGACGAGCTCCCCGGAGGACCTGACCCGCCGGCCGTCGACGGCGACGACGACGTCGCCCTCCCGGAGCCCGGCCTCCTCGGCGGGGCTCCCGGACTGCACGGCGGCGATCTCCGCGCCCCCGCCCGACGGAGCGTCGGTGAGCTGCGCGCCGAGGTACGGATACGCGACCGACTCGCCGGCGAGCAGCGCCTCCGCGACCCTGCGCGCGGCGTCGATCGGGATCGCGAAGCCCACGCCCTCGTTCCCGCCCGAGCTCGACTCGATCTGCGCGTTGACCCCGATCACCGAGCCCGCGGCGTCGATCAGCGGCCCGCCCGAGTTCCCCGTGTTGATCGGCGCGTCCGTCTGGATCGAGCCTGCGATCGAGTAGCCGTTCGGCGCCCTCATCGTCCGACCGACGGCGCTGACGATCCCGGCCGTGATCGAGCCCTCGAGCCCGAACGGGCTCCCGATCGCGACGACGGCCTCGCCCGGACGGACGGAGGCGGAGCCCCCGAGCGGCAGCGGGGTGAGCTCGTCGGCCGGGACGTCGACGTCGAGCACGGCGATGTCGGTCGACGCGTCGACCCCGACGAGCTCCGCCTCCACCGTCGCGCCGTCGGCGAACATCACCTCGAGCGTGCTGGCGCCGTCCACGACGTGCTGGTTCGTGAGGATCGTGCCCTCCTCGTCGATCACGAAGCCCGATCCCTGGGCGGCGCCCCCGCCGGGGGGGCCGAAGGGGCCGAACGGATCGGAGCCGCTGACACCCGCCGCCGTGATCTCGACGACGCCCGGCGCCACCTGCTCGTACAGGTCGGCGATCCACGACGGGCTCGCAGGCGCCGGGGCGGGGGTCGTCGACGCGGCCGCGGGCGCAGGCGCGGCCTCGTCCGCGTCGTCGGCGAGGAGCTCGTAGACGCCGATCCCGGCGAGCGCGCCGAGCACCGCGACGGCGACGAACGAGACCGCGAGCAGTGCGATGCGGCCGCGCCGCCCGCCCTCACCGTCTCGTTGCTCGTCGAGCACTCGTCCTCCGCTTCTCCCCCACCCCCCACGCGCATCTCACCACATCCACGTGAGAGGATCATGAGAGCCGACCGCTCGGCGCGACGCCCGCCGCGCGGGTGGTCAGTGCCGCCAGGGCGGCGCGGCGTCGGCGTCGATCCCGAACCCCTCGATCGCGTCCTGGACGACCGACGGCTCGAGCGATCCCTCGTCGGCGAGCGCCTTCAGCGCGGCGACGGCCACGTGGTGTCGGTCGACCTCGAAGAACCGCCGCAGCTGCTTCCGATAGTCGCTGCGGCCGAAGCCGTCGGTGCCGAGGGTGACGTAGCGGCCCGGGACGAACGGGCGGATTTGGTCGGCGAAGCTGCGCATGTAGTCCGTCGCCGCCACGACCGGGCCCGCCGACCCGCCGAGCGCCTCCTCCACGAAGGAGGCGCGGGGCTGCTCGAGCGGATGCAGCCGGTTCCACCGCTCCGCCTCGAGCGCCTCGCGGCGGAGCTCGGTGAAGCTCGTCACGCTCCACACCTCGGCGCCGATCCCGTGGGCGGACTCGAGGAGCTCCGCCGCCGCGAGCACCTCCCGCAGGATCGCCCCCGACCCGAGCAGGCGCACGCTCGCCGCCGGGTCGGCGACACCCTCCCGGATGCGATACATGCCGCGGAGGATCCCTTCCTTGACGCCGTCCGGCAGCGGCGGGTGCGGGTAGTTCTCGTTCATCACGGTGACGTAGTAGAAGACGTCCTCCTGCTCCTCGCACATGCGACGGAGCCCGTCGCGCACGATCACCGCGAGCTCGTAGCCGTAGGTCGGGTCGTACGCGCGGCAGGTCGGGATCGTCGCCGCGAGCAGGTGCGACTGTCCGTCCTCGTGCTGCAGGCCCTCGCCGTTCAGGGTCGTCCGGCCGGACGTGCCGCCGATCAGGAACCCGCGCGCCCTGCTGTCGCCCGCGGCCCAGGCGAGGTCGCCGATCCGCTGGAAGCCGAACATCGAGTAGAAGATGTAGAAGGGCACCATCGTCACGCCGTGGTTCGCGTACGACGTCGCGGCGGCGATCCACGACGCCATCGCCCCGGCCTCGTTGATCCCCTCCTGCAGGATCTGCCCGCTCGCGTCCTCCCGGTAGAACATGAAGTCGCCGGCGTCCTCGGGCTCGTAGAGCTGCCCGACCTGGGAGAAGATGCCGAGCTGGCGGAACATCCCCTCCATCCCGAACGTGCGCGACTCGTCGGCGACGATCGGCACGATCCGCGGGCCGAGCGCCTCGTCGCGGACGAGGGTGTTGAGGATGCGGACGAAGGCCATCGTCGTCGAGTTCTCGCGCTCGCCGCTGCCCTCGAGGACGCTCTCGAACGGCCCCGGCACGGGCAGCCGGTCGGCCGTGTCAACGCGCTGCGGGAGGCTGCCGCCGAGCTCGCGGCGCCGCTCGAGCATGTAGGCGAGCTCCGGGCTGTCCTCCGCGGGCCGGTGGAAGAAGGCGCCCGTCGCCTGCTCGTCGGTGAGCGGCAGCCCGAGCCGGTCGCGGATCGCGAGCCGGGCCTCCTCGTTCATCGACTTCTGCTGGTGCGTGATGTTGCGGCCCTCCCCGGCGACGCCCATCCCGAACCCCTTGATCGTCTTCGCGAGGATCACCGTCGGCTGCCCCGTGTGCGCGATCGCCGCCCGGTAGGCGTTGTAGACCTTCTGCGGGTCGTGGCCGCCGCGGCGGAGCGCCCAGATCTCGTCGTCGGTCCAGCCCTCGACCATGGCGCGCGTCTGCGGGTACTTCCCGAAGAACTTCTCGCGCACGAAGGCCCCGTCGTTCGCCTTGAACGTCTGGTACTCGCCGTCGACCGCCTCCTCCATGCGCCGACGGAGCCAGCCGTCCGCGTCGGCGGCGAGCAGGGGATCCCAGTTCGCGCCCCAGATCACCTTGATCACGTTCCAACCGGCCCCGCGAAAGTCGCTCTCGAGCTCCTGGATCACCTTCGCGTTGCCCCGCACGGGCCCGTCGAGGCGCAGCAGTTTGCAGTTGACGACGAACACGAGGTTGTCGAGCCGCTCGCGGCCGGCGAGCGGGATCGCCCCCGTCGCCTCGGGCTCGTCCATCTCGCCGTCGCCCATGAACGCCCACACCTTGCGGTCGCTCGGCTTGAGCAGCCCGCGCGCCTGCATGTACTTCATGAAGCGCGCCTGCTGGATCGCCATGATCGGGCCGAGCCCCATCGAGACGGTGGGGAACTGCCAGAAGTCGGGCATCAGCCACGGGTGCGGGTAGGACGAGAGCCCGCCTCCGCCGACCTCCTGGCGGAAGTGCCGGAGCTGCTCCTCGGTGAGCCGCCCTTCGAGGAACGCGCGTGCGTAGATCCCGGGGGAGGAGTGGCCCTGCATGTACACGAGGTCGCCACGGTTCCCCTCGGTCGGTGCGCGCCAGAAGTGGTTGAAGCCGACCTCGTAGAGGGTCTCGGCCGACTGGTAGCTCGCGATGTGCCCGCCGAGCTCGGTCGACTCCGCGTTCGCCTGGAGGACGATCGCGATCGCGTTCCAGCGCACGAGCGCGGTCGCGAGCCGCTCGAGGTCGGGGTCACCGGGCACCGGAACCTCGTCCCCGGCCGGGATCGTGTTCACGTAGGGCGTGGAGAGAGCCGCGGAGACCGGGACGCCGTAGTCCTGCGCGTGCTCGATCACGCGGTCGAGCAGGTAGCCCATCCGGTGCCGGCCGTCGAACTCGACGACAGCGTCGACCGAGTCGAGCCACTCCTGGGTCTCGACGGGCTCGCTGTCGGGGGCGGTGTCGAACACGATCTGTGGGGATGGGAGCGCCCGCGATCCTGTCGCCACGGGCCGCGGATCAGGGTACTACCTCGACCGTCCGGCGCGTCCGGAGAGGCCGACCGGGGTGCGAGCCGCCGCTCGTCCCCCGAAACGACGAGACCCCCGGGGTCGGGGGCCTCCTGATAGCGGGGGCGGGATTTGAACCCGCGACCTCCGGGTTATGAGCCCGGCGAGCTACCTGACTGCTCCACCCCGCGTCGCAATGCGTATCGTAGCAGCGTATGGCGCTCTGGATCGCGCTCGGGGTGCTCGCCTTCGGCGTCGTCGCCGGCCTCACGGTCGCGATCGTGCGCGGGATCCGCCTGTGGCGAATGGCGAAGCGCGCCGGCGGCACGATCGGGTCCGAGCTCGACCGGATCTCGGGCGTCGCCGGGGAGATCGAGCAGCAGCTCGCACGGGCGAACGCGAGCGCCACGAACCTCGCGGCGGCAGCGGAGCGGCTCCGGGCCTCCCGCGCCCGCCTCGACGTCCAGCTCGCCGCCCTGCGCGAGGCGCGCGCGCAGCTCGCGCGCACGTTCTGGTTCGTCCCCGGCCGCTGACCGGGCGTGCGGGTCGCGGCGATCGACCTGGGAACGAACTCGACGAGGCTGCTCGTCGCCGACGTCTGCGACGGGCGGGTGACCGAGGTCGTACGACGGCTCGCGATCACACGCCTCGGCGACGGGGTCGACGAGCGGCCCGTGCTGCGCCCGTCCGCGATCGCACGCGTCCGCGGCGTGCTCGTCGACTACCGCCGTGAGGCCGAGGCGCTCGGCGCCGAGCGGACGCTCGCGACGGCGACCAGCGCCGTCCGCGACGCGGAGAACGGCGAGGCGTTCCTCGGCGAGATCGAGTGGAGCTACGGCTTCACGACGCGGCTCCTCTCCGGCGCCGAGGAGGCCGACCTGACGCTGCGCGGCGTGACCTCCGATCGCGAGCTGGAGCACGCGACGCTGCTCGTCGACATCGGCGGCGGCTCCACCGAGCTCGTCCTCGGCGGCCCGGAGGGTATGACCTCCTCGACCAGCCTCCAGCTCGGCTGCGTGCGGATGCAGGAACGGTTCCTGGCATCGGACCCGCCGTCGGCCCGCGAGCTCGACTCCCTCGCCGAGCACGTCGGCTCGAGCCTTCCCGACCTCGCACCGACGAGCGCGATCGGCGTCGCCGGCACCGTGACGACGCTCGCCGCCCTCGACCTCGGCCTCGACGAGTACGACGCCGCGCGCATCCACGGGCACGTCGTCCCCCGCGCGTCGATCGAGGCGTCGTTCCGCCGGCTCGCGGCGCTCCCGCTCGCACGACGAGAGCGCATCACGGGGCTCGAGCCCGCGCGCGCCCCCGTGATCGTCGCGGGCACGGCGATCCTGCGCGGCATCCTCGACGCCTACCGGCTGGACGGCATCGAGGCGAGCGAGCGCGACATCCTGTACGGCGCCGCGCTGGCCGCGGCGGAGCTGCCGGCGGACGCGGACGGCGACGCTCCGCCGCAGTCGTTCACCGCCTGCTGAGCGACACGCCGCGGCCGCCGAGCCGCACCCGGCTCGTATCATCAGCACGTGGCTCGCACGGTCCTCTCTCCCGTCGCCGCCGGCACGGGTCGGCGCGCTTCGTCGTGCCGCCGGCGCGCGAGCACCGCACCTGCCCTCCGACGACACCTCGACGGCGACTGATCGATGCAGACGATGGACTCCGGGTCGAGGCGGGACTCGATCGAGACGCTGTCGGCGATCGAGCGACGCGTGCTGTGGCTCGCGGTGCGGATCGTCGACTACGCGAACCGCGAGCGGCCCAGCGGCGACGACCTCAAGGTCGGCGGCCATCAGGCGTCCTCGGCGTCGATGGTGACGCTGATGACGGCGCTCTGGCTCGCCGACATGGACGCGCGCGACCGCGTGTCCGTGAAGCCGCACGCGTCGCCGGTGATGCACGCGCTCGAGTACCTGCTGGGCCGCCTCGACCGCTCCTACCTCACGCGGCTGCGCGACTTCGGAGGGCTCCAGAGCTACCCGTCGCGGACGAAGGACCCGTTCCCGGTCGACTTCTCCACCGGCTCGGTCGGGCTCGGCTCGGCGGCACCGCTCTTCGCGGCGCTCGCCGACCGCTACGTCGACACGCACTTCGGCGCCTCGACCGGCGGGCGCTTCATCTCGCTCCTGGGCGATGCGGAGCTCGACGAGGGCAACGTCTGGGAGGCGCTCGTCGAGCCGCTCGCGCGGAAGCTCGGGAACGTGCTGTGGATCGTCGACCTCAACCGGCAGAGCCTCGATCGCGTGATCCCCGGCATCCGTGCGGCGGAGCTCGAGGCCCAGTTCCGCACGAACGGCTGGGAGGTGATCGAGCTCAAGTACGGGCGCAGGCTGCGGGCGGCCTATGCCCGCCCGGGAGGCGACCTGCTCCGGCGGCGCATCGACGAGATGCCGAACGAGCAGTACCAGTCGCTGTTCGGCGCCAGCGAGGAGCTCGTGCGCGAGACGGTGCTCGAGCCGTTCTCCGGCCGGGAGCGGTCGGCGCTCGCCGGGCTGCTCGAGGACTACGCGGGCGGGGTCGCCGAGCTCGTGCGGGACCTCGGCGGCCACGACCTCGGAGACGTGCTCGCCGCGCTCGCGCGCGCCCGCGAGACGACCCAGCGGCCGACCGTGATCTTCGCGTACACGATCAAGGGCTTCGGCCTCGAGATCGCCGGCCGCCCGCAGAACCATTCGGCGCTGCTGACGGCCGAGCAGATCGACGACTTCCGGGCACGGACGGGACTCACGCCGGCGACGGAGTGGGACGGCTTCGCGCCCGACTCCCCCGAGGGCCGGCTCCTGGCCGCGGCGCGGGGGCGGCTCGACCGCGGCGAACGTCGGCTGCCGACGCCGATCGCCGTCCCGACGACGCTCTCGGAACGCGACCCCGGCACGACGTCGACACAGGCGGCGTTCGGCCGCGCCCTGCTCGAGCTGTCGCGCGTCGACGGCCTCGGCGAGCGCCTCGTGACCGTCTCCCCCGACGTCTCCGTCTCCACGAACCTCGGCGGCTTCATCAACAAGACCGGGGTCTGGGGCCCGGAGGAGGAGCCCGTCTACGACGCGATGGAGGACTCTCCGCTGAAGTGGCGCGTCGGGCCCGGCGGGCAGCACCTGGAGATGGGGATCGCCGAGATGAACCTCGTGCTCGCGCTCGGGCAGCTCGGGCTCACGTGGGACTTCCAGCGCGAGCGGCTGTTCCCGGTCGGAGCGCTCTACGACCCGTTCGTGATGCGGGCCCTCGAGGGGATCGTGTTCTCCGTGTACCAGGGCGCACGGTTCGTGCTCTGCGGGACGCCGTCCGGGATCTCCCTCTCACGGGAGGGCGGAGCGCACCAGTCGCTCTCGACGCCGGGCATCGGGATCGAGACGCCGGGGCTGACCTACTGCGAGCCGGCGTTCGCGCGGGAGCTCGAGTGGCTGCTCGCGGACGGCCTGCGCCGGCTGCAGGAGCCCGACGGCCAGTCGCTCTACCTGCGCCTGTCGACGAAGCCGATCGACCAGGCACCCTTTGCCGCCGCCGCCGCGCGCCGCGGCGAGGAGGCGCTCCGCGCCGACGTCGTCGCCGGAGGCTTCCGGCTCCGGGAGCCGAGCCCGTCGGAGGATCGGGTCCTGATCGCGACGTGTGGCGCGATGGCGCCGGAGGCTCTCGCCGCCGCGGAGCTGCTCGCCGACGACGAGGGCGTCGAGTCGACGGTGCTCTGCCTCTCCTCGCCCGACCGCCTCTACCACGACTGGCGGCGTGCGCGCACGGGCCCGGTGCGGGGCGGCGCGGCGACGACGCCCTGCCACCTCGAGTCGCTGCTGGGCCCGGACGAGCGCGGGCTTCCCGTCGTCACGGTGATCGACGGCTCGTCGCACGCGCTCGCCTGGCTCGGGTCCGCGCTCGGCACCCGCTGCGTGCCGCTCGGCGTGGACGCCTTCGGCCAGACCGGGTCGCAGCCGGAGGTGTACGCCGCCTACGACGTCTCGCCCGAGGCGATCGTGACGGCGGCGCTCGTCGCGCTCGAGCCGTAGCGGGTCGACGGCCGCCGGGCCGGCACCCCCCTCCGCGCGGGCGCCGGACGCGCCCCGCGCCCTGCCCAGAGACCGCAGGTCGATTCAGGGATTTCCACGGTCGCGCGACCGCCGGGATCCCGGGACACTTGCCGGAGATGACGAACGGCATTCCGGATGCGGCAGTCGGCGCGGTCGGTGCCGGCGAGGAGCCACGCCGCCTGCAGGTCCTGGCCGTGCTGCGCGACGCGCCCGAAGGGCTCGACATCTCGGAGCTCGCCGGACGACTGGAGCTCCACCCGAACACGATCCGCTGGCATCTCGGGAGGCTCGCGGACGACGGGCTCGTGTCGTCGAGCCCGGTTCACCGCGGACACCCGGGACGGCCGCGCATCGTCTACGAGGCGACGCACGGCACGCCCGAGCCGGTCGAGAGCTACCGCTTCCTCGCCGAGGTGCTGGCGAGCGCCCTCGCGGGCTCGACCGAAGGGGAGATCCTCGCCGAGCAGACGGGCCGTGCCTGGGGGCAGTACCTCGTCGACCGCCCGCCCCCGGCCTCCCACGTGTCACACGACGAGGCGGTCGACCGGATCGTCGGCCTGCTCGCGAGCCACGGATTCGCGCCGGAGCGGCGTGGAGACGTGATCGAGATGCACCGCTGCCCGTTCCACGACCTCGTCGACACCTACGGGGAGATCGTCTGCCCCCTCCACGGGGGCCTGCTCTCGGGCGCGCTCGAGACGCTCGGCGCGGGGGTCGCGCTCGACCACCTCGATCCCTACCCCGCGCCCGGGCTCTGCCGGGCACACCTTCGCCGCACCTGACCCAGTGGTGTTTCTCCAGCGTTTCCACGATCAGTATTTCCTACTGACTCCGCGTCGGGCGCACCACGATGCTCGGCACGCCCGGTCCCGCGAGGTTCTCGGGTAATGGCACAGGGCGTCTCCCGGAGGCAGTTGCTCGGCCGCGCGCTCGCACTCGGCTCGGGGGCGGCACTGGCCGACCTCCTCGGCCCGGCGCGCTTCCTCTCGCCCGCCGAGGCCGCCACACCCGGCGCCTACGTGCCGGGCAACCCGCTCCGCGTGTTGCCCGACCGCGACTGGGAGCAGATCTACCGCGACCAGTACGCGGACGACTCGACGTTCGTCTTCACGTGCGCGCCGAACGACACCCACAACTGCCTCCTCCGCGCGCACGTGAAGAACGGCGTCGTCGTCCGCATCAGCCCGACGTACGGCTACGGGCAGGCGACCGACCTGTACGGCAACCAGGCGTCGCACCGGTGGGATCCGCGCATCTGCCAGAAGGGCCTGATCCTCAGCCGGCGCTTCTACAGCGAGCGCCGCGTGAAGGCGCCGTCGATCCGCAAGGGGTTCAAGAGCTGGGTCGAGGCCGGCTTCCCGCGCGACGAGGACGGCACGCCGCAGATGGACACGAGGCTCCGGGGTCGCGACGACTGGATCCGCATCTCGTGGGCCGAGGCGACGGAGATCGCCGCCAAGACGATGGAGAACGTCGCGCGGACGTACAACGGAGAGGAGGGGACGCGGAAGCTGCTCGCCCAGAAGGACCCGGAGACCGAGACCGCCCTCTACCACCCGAGCATGGTCGAGGCGATGAAGGGCGCAGGCGTCCAGGCGATCAAGCTCCGCGGCGGGATGCCGCTGCTCGGCATCGGCCGCATCTTCGGCTTCTACCGCTTCGCCAACATGCTCGCCCTCCTCGATCGCAAGATCCGGCCGGACGTGCCGCAGGAGCAGATCCTCGGGAGCCGGACGTTCGACAACTACGCGTGGCACACCGACCTCCCCCCCGGGCACCCGATGGTCAGCGGCAGCCAGACCGTCGACTTCGATCTCTTCTCGGCCGAGGACACCGACCTGCTGCTGATCATCGGGATGAACTGGATCTGCACGAAGATGCCCGACGGGCACTGGATCGGGGACGCGCGCCTGAAGGGGACGCGCGTGGTGGTGATCAGCGCCGACTACATGCCGACGGCGAACAAGGCCGACGAGATGATCATCCTCCGCCCGGGCACGGACGCCGCCTTCTTCCTCGGCGTCGCGCGCGAGCTGATCTCGAAGAACCTCTACGACCGCACGGCGGTGGTCGAGCGCACCGACCTCCCGCTGCTCGTCCGCCTCGACACGAACGAACGGCTCGACGCCCGGGACGTCTTCCCCGGCTACCGGCTCGCCCAGCTGACGAACTACGTGACGCTCAAGCCCGACGCCGAGATCAAGGGCAACCCTCCCCCGCCCCCGTTCACCGCCGGCACCCAGGTCGTCGCGAACGAGCTCCGCGACGAGTGGGGCGACTTCGTCTGGTGGGACCGCGCGACGAACAGCCCCCGCCCGGTCAGCCGCGACGAGGTCGGGGCGCGCTTCGACGGCGACCCGGCGCTCGTCGGCGAGTTCGAGGTGGAGCTCGTCGACGGCACCACGGTCACCGTGCGGCCCGCCTTCGACCTCCTCAAGCAGTACCTCGACGAGACCTTCGACCTGCGGACGACGGCCGAGGTGTGCCGCGTGCCGCCGCAGGCGATCCAGTCGATCGCACGCCAGCTCGCCGCGAACGCGGGCCGGACCTTGCTCGCGGCCGGCATGGGGCCGAACCACTACTTCCAGAACGACCTCTTCGGCCGCGTCCAGTTCCTCGTCGCCGCCCTCACCGACAACATCGGCCACCTCGGCGGGAACGTCGGCAGCTACGCGGGCAACTACCGCGGGTCGGTGTTCCAGGCGATGGGCCAGTGGATCGCCGAGGACCCGTTCGCGATCGAGCCCGACTTCACGAAGCCCGCGGCGGTGAAGCGCTACTACAAGACCGAGTCGGCCCACTACTGGAACTACGGCGAGCGCCCGCTGCGCGCCGTCGCCAAGGACGACGAGGGCGACCTGACGAAGGGCGAGCTGCTGACCGGGGCCAGCCACATGCCGACGCCGACGAAGCTGATCTGGTTCGGGAACTCGAACTCCCTGCTCGGCAACGCGAAGTGGTCGTTCGACCTCGTGCACAACACGCTGCCCCACCAGGACGCGATCTTCTGCAACGAGTGGCACTGGACGAGCTCGTGCGAGTACGCCGACCTCGTGTTCCCGGCGGACTCCTGGGCCGAGTTCAAGCTGCCGGACGCCACGGCGAGCTGCACGAACCCGTTCCTGATGGCGTTCCCGGCGACCCCCCTCAAGCGGCTGTACGACACGCGCTCCGACTACGAGGCGCTCGCGCTGACCGCGAAGGCGCTCGGCGAGCTGATCGACGAGCCGCGGATGGAGCAGTACTGGCGGGGCGTCCTCGACGGCGACCCGGTGCCGTACCTGGAGCGGATCTTCGCGGGGTCGAACGCCACGCGCGGCCTCACCTTCGCGGAGGTGCACGAGAGCTCGAAGCAGGGCATCCCCCACCTGATGAACATGCGCACCTACCCGCGCTGCGGCGGATGGGAGCAGCGCCAGGAGGACAAGCCCTGGTACACGGCGACGGGACGGCTCGAGTTCTACCGCCCCGAGCCCGAGTTCCAGGCGGCGGGCGAGTCGCTCCCCGTGTGGCGCGAGCCGGTCGACGCGACCTTCTACGAGCCGAACGCGATCCTCTCGAACGCCGAGCATCCCTCGATCAAGCCCCGCACCCCCGAGGACTACGGCGTGCCCGTCGACCAGGTGGACGTCGAGACGCGCCAGTACCGGAACGTCGTCCGGTCGTGGGAGGAGCTGAAGCAGACGCTCCACCCGCTGAACGAGGCGGATCCGGCATTCCGCTTCGTGTTCCAGACGCCGAAGTACCGCTGGGGCGCGCACTCGACCGCGGTCGACGCCGACTGGATCTCGATGCTGTTCGGCCCCTTCGGCGACCCCTACCGCCGCGACCCGCGCATGCCCTGGACCGGCGAGGCGTACCTCGAGATCAACCCCAAGGACGCCGTCGAGCTCGGGCTCGAGGACGGCGACTACGCCTGGGTCGACGCCGACCCCGAGGACCGTCCGTACCGCGGCTGGAAGGACGACGACCCCGACTACGAGGTGGCGCGCGTGATGATGCGCGTGCGCATCTACCCCGGGATGAGCCGCGGCGTGATCCGCACCTGGTTCAACATGTACGCCGCGACCCCGGCCACGGTCGCGAACCAGAAGGCCGCGGTGGGGAACCCCGCGCTGAACCAGCAGACGCGCTACGTGGCCCTCTTCCGCCACGGCAGCCACCAGTCCGGGACGCGGGCGTGGCTGCGGCCGACCCAGCAGACGGAGACGCTCGTCCGCAAGGGGTACTTCGGCCAGGTGATCGGCAAGGGCTTCGAGGCGGACGTGCACTCGGTGTCCGGCGCACCGAAGGAGGCGTTCGTCAAGATCGAGAAGGCCGAGGACGGCGGCGTCGGGGCCGAGCGGCTGTGGCGGCCGGTGACGCTCGGGCTCCGGCCCGAGGCGCCCTCCGAGGCGCTCGTCGACTACCTCGCCGGTGACTACGTCGGGAGCACGGGGAGCTGAGCGTGGCCAAGCAGCGGGTCAAGGTGACGAACTGGCAGCTCGGGCGCGAGATGGACTACTGGTACCCGGAGTCCAGGCCGAGGCGCCAGTTCACGATGATCATGGACACGAACAAGTGCATCGCCTGCCAGAGCTGCACGATCGCCTGCAAGGGCACCTGGACGTGGGGCAAGGGCCAGGAGTACATGCTCTGGAACAACATCGAGACGAAGCCGTTCGGCTACTACCCGACGGGCTGGGACGTCAACGTGCTCGACCTCCTCGGCCGTCAGGAGTGGAACGGGGACACCTACGCGGGCGAGACGCTGTTCGAGGCCGCGCCCCCGGGCGAGTACGTGCTCGGCTGGGCGCCCGAGGAGGCGGACTGGAACCACCCGAACATCGGCGAGGACGAGCCCACGGGGTCGGCCGACGACACGCCGTACATCGAGGACACCCCCCACTCGATGATGTGGATGTACTACCTGCAGCGGATCTGCAACCACTGCACGTATCCCGCCTGCGTCGCCGCCTGCCCGCGGGACGCGATCTACAAGCGCCCCGAGGACGGCGTCGTCCTCGTCGACCAGGAGCGGTGCCGCGGCTACCAGGAGTGCCTCACCGCCTGCCCGTACAAGAAGACGATGTTCAACCTCGAGACGCGCGTCTCGGAGAAGTGCATCGGCTGCTACCCGAAGCTCGAGCAGGGGCTGCAGACGCAGTGCACGACGGCGTGCATCGGCCGGCTGCGCCTCACGAACTACCTCTCGCGGCCGGAGGACGCCGACCCCCGGAAACCCGCCGACTTCCTGGTGCACGTGAAGAAGATCGCGCTGCCCCTGTACCCGCAGCTCGGGCTCGAGCCGAACGTCTACTACATCCCGCCCGTCCACGTCCCGGTGCCGCATCTGACGCAGCTGTTCGGGCCCGGCGTCGAGCGTGCGATCGCGCTCTATCGCCGCGCGAAGGACGACCCCGAGCTGCTCGGCCTCCTGATGCTCTTCGGCTCGACCGAGCGGATCTTCGAGACCTTCGACGTGAAGGACGGCGTAGCGCGCGGCTACGACGAGAGCGGGGCCGAGATCGTCGCGGTGCCGCTGCGCGAGCCCGCGTTCGTGCGCCCCTTCGAGTTCGCGACCACGGCCGCCGGCGAGCCGGCGACCGGCTACCGCCACAACACGTGAGGTGACCCGATGGCCGAGGGCATGACACGCAGGGACGCACTCGTCGCCGCCGGCGCCGTCGGCGCGGTCGGTGCCGGAGCGGTGGGTGTCGCAGGAGTGCTCGGAGCGTTCACGAGCGAGGCTCCGCCCGACACCGCCCTGGTCGCCGCCTACGTGCCCGACGTGCTGCCGCAGGACGACCCCGGGTCGGCCATGTGGAGCGAGGCGGCCGAGACGGTCGTGCCGCTCGTGCCGCAACGCCTCGCACCGCCCTACCTGGAGTACGCGGGAGTCGCGGAGCTCCGCGCCTGGGCACTGCACAACGGGACCGACGTCGCGTTCCGCCTGACCTGGGCCGACGACTCCGTCGACGACCTCGACGGGGTGCGGCGCTACCACGACGCCGTCGCCGTGATGCTGCCGACCGCCCCCGGCGACCCGCCGCCGATCACCATGGGCGAGCCCGGCAAGCCCGTGCACATCCTCCAGTGGCGCGCGACGTGGCAACGGGACCTCGCGGGCAAGAGCGGCGTCGACCAGATCTACCCGCGGGTCGTGCACGACGTGATGCCCGACGACGTGCTCCCCCCCGAGACCGCCGAGCTGTACTGGGTGGGACGGGCGGCGGGCAACCCCCTCTCGCAGGTCGAGCGTACGACCCCGATCGAGCAGATGGTCGCCGAGGGGTTCGGCACCACGACGCACCTCCCGCAGGTGACGGCCCAGGGACGGGGCGTGCACGACGACTCGTCGTGGAGCGTGACGATCGGCTTCCCCACGGCGCGGGACGCGATCGGCGCGGAGCTCGAGCCGGCGCAGCAGTGGTTCGTCGCCTTCGCCGTCTGGCTCGGCGACCAGGAGAACCGCGGGGGACGGAAGCACTACGCGACCTGGATCCCGTTCTCGCTGGAGCTGCCGTGAGCACCGCCCCGGCCGCCGTCGGCGTCGACAGCGTCGCCCTCCTGCGCCTGCTCTCGCTGGGGCTGGCGACGCCGACACCGGCGACGATGGAGGAGATCGCCGCGCTCGCGGGCGCGCTGGCCGGCAGGCCCGGCGCGCCGACCGAGCTCGGGGCGCTGTGCGAGGCGGCGGCGTCCACGCCGCTGGACGAGCTCGTCGCCGCCCACGAGCGGCTGTTCGCCGGCGACGTCGTGATCCCGCCCTACGAGGGGAGCTACGAGCTCGATCCCTTCCGGCAGACGCGCCAGATGGCCGACGTCGCGGGCTTCTACCGCGCGTTCGGCGCGGAGGCCGACGGCCCGGCCGTCGAGCGCGTCGACCACGCCGGGACGGAGCTCGAGTTCCTCGCCTTCCTGGCGCTGCGCAGGATCGAGGCGACGGAGGCCGGGCGCGAGGAGGAGGCGACGCGCTGTGCCGAGATCGAGGCGGCGTTCCTCAGCGACCACGCAGGGCGCTGGCTGCCCGTGTTCTTCGCCGGGCTCGCCGATCGGGCGCCGGGCACCTTCCACCACCTCCTGGGCAGGGTCGGCGCCGAGGTCGTCGCCGCGGAGGTCGCGGCACGCGGCCTCGAGGTGGAGCGCGTCCCCGCGGATCGCCGTCCGTTGACGGCGGTCGAGGTGGACGAAATCGAGTGCGGCGCAGCCGGGCAGGCCGACCCGATCGCGCTCGTCGAGCCGCACGCGCGCAGGCGCCGGCGGCCGTAGCCCGACCGGCTCGGCGGCTGGTCGATCGCGGGGCACCCCGCTCGCGACTCCGCGACCGCCGCGGCCGGGAGCCGCGAGGCACTACTCGTCGTCGATGCGGTCCTCGTCCTCGGCGAGCCGGCGCTTGAGGACGGCGCGCGAGACGACGCCGATCAGCCTGCCGTCCTCGACGACGGGGACGCGCTCGGCGTCCTGCTCCTCGAGGAAGCGGAACGCCTCCTCGAGCGGGACGTCGGGGCCGATCGTGTAGTGCGGGGCCTCGGCGATGTCGGCGAGCCGCGTCTCGCCGGGCGACCGCCCGGTCGCGACGACCGCGGCGACGAGCGTCTTGCGCGTGACCACGCCGACGAGCTCGCCCCGCTCGCCGACGACGTACACGGCGCGCACCTCGCGCGGCACGAGCACCTCCCCCGCCTCCTGCGCGGACGCGGCCGCGGGAAGCGACCGCGGCTCCGTGATCATCGCATCGCGAACCCTGTCCATCGGCCCCGGCAGGTTACGGGTAGAGCCCGCGCGCGTCGAGGGCCGCGCCGACCTCGCGGATGCCCGCGACGAGCGCCGCCGTCCGCAGCGAGATCCCCTTCTCGCCCCCGATCTCCCAGACGCGGTCGAACGCGTCGTTCAGCTTCTCGGCCAGCTTGGCGCGGATCTCGTCGCGTCCCCAGAACAGGCGCCCGAGGTCCTGCACCCACTCGAAGTACGAGACGGTGACACCGCCAGCGTTCGTGAGGATGTCCGGGAGCACCGGGATCCCGCGTTCGCGGAGCACGGCGTCGGCCTCGAGCGAGGTGGGGCCGTTCGCACCCTCGGCGATCATGCGGCAGCGGAGCCGATGCGCGTTGTCGCCGTGGATCTGGTCCTCGCGGGCCGCCAGCACGAGGATGTCGCAGTCGAGCTCGAGGAGCTCCTCGTTCGAGATCCGCGTGCCGACCTCCCAGCCCTCGAGCGACCGGTGCTCCAGCGCGTACTGGCTCATCGTCGGGATGTCGAGCCCGGCCGGATCCCAGACCCCGCCGGAGTGGTCGGCGACGCCGATGACGAGGGCGCCACGGTCGACGAGCTCCTGCGCGGCGATCCCGCCGACGTTGCCGAAGCCCTGCACGACGCAGCGCTGCTCGGAGAGGCGCCAACCCAGCCGCTCGCACGCTCGCGCGATCACCATCACGACGCCGGCGCCCGTCGCCTCGTGCCGGAAGACCGAGCCGCCGATCGAGATCGGCTTACCGGTCACGATCTCGGGCACGGCGTGCCCGCGCTGCATCGAGTACGTGTCCATCATCCACGCCATCGTCTGCTCGTTCGTGGCCATGTCGGGTGCCGGAATGTCCTCCTGCGGGCCGATGAACGGCAGCAGCTCGGAGGTGAAGCGACGCGTCAGGCGCTCGAGCTCCGAACGCGACATCGCCCGCGGGTCGCAGCGCACCCCGCCCTTGGCGCCGCCGTAGGGGAGCCGCAGGAGCGCGCACTTCCACGTCATCCACACGGCGAGGGCCGCGCACTCCCCGAGCGAGACGTGCGGGTCGTAGCGCACCCCGCCCTTCGTCGGCCCGAGCACGCTCGAGTGCTGCACGCGGTAGCCCGGGAAGACGGCGCGCTGGCCGCTGTCGAGCCGCACGGGGCAGCCGACGATCACGGAGCGCTCCGGGTAGCGCAGCCGCTCGGCCACGCCGTCGGCGACGTCGGCGTAGGGCACCGCCTGGTCGAACTGGGCCACGGCGGTGCGGTAGAGGGGCGTGTCGAACTCGAGGTGTGCGTACGAGGGTACGTGCTCGGTGCTCGCCATCGAGGGCCGCAGTGTACCGAGGCGCTCGACTGGATCGACGCCGGGCTCGCCGGAGGCGCCTGCGCGACCGCGACGCACGCGCCGGCGCTCTAGACTCGCGGCACCGGCCGGGGTGGCGGAACGGGTAGACGCGGCCGCCTTAAAAGCGGCTGTCCCTCACGGGACATCTGGGTTCGAGCCCCAGCCCCGGCACTGACGAGACCCGCGTCGCCACCGCGCGTGCGGCCTCCCTACTCCTGGATCGGCAGCAGGAGGCCCTGTACCTGGAAGCGCACGCCAGGGCTCCGTCGCCCCTCGCCGACGCAGGTCCGGGAGCTGCGGGTGATCGAGATGCGGGGATGAGGAGCCGTTGCCCGCGTCCGCCGCTCTTGTGGGCTGTCAGGCGCGCCGAACGAGCATCAGGATCGACACGACGAGCAGCCACAGGAGCCACGCAAAGAGCCCGAAGAACACGATCGTCGCCGCCGAGAGCACGCCGACGATCGCACCGAGCCATCCGAGCCAGGTCGGGACGGCTCCGGCTCGGAGCGCCGCCACGGATGCCGCGAGCGCCATCACCGCGAAGCAGATACCCGCACCGCCGAGCGTGACCCAGCCGATGTCGTCGATCAGCAGGTAGGCGTTGGCTGCCGCCGTCGGATCTGCATCGCCGGGGAAGTCGACGAGCGGTGCCGCCCAGATCGTGACGGCGACGAACAGCAGCAGCGCAAATCCGGTGCCACCCGCCAGGACGAGCGCGGGAGCAGTCTGCGACTGCCAGCGACGGGCGCGTGCGTAGAGGCCCGAGACGAACCAGAGCAGCAGCGGCAGCGCGACGAGCCCCATCACACCCTGCAGCGTCACGTCGGTCTCGTGGTCGGCCGCGTATGCGATCACCTCTTCCGGGGTCTCGCCCGTGTCTCCGCTGGTTGCGAGGAAGACAGCGACGAACGCCACGACCGCCACCAGTCCCCCGAGCGGCGACCACCGCTCGCTCCAGCCTCGCTCCACGGAGTGCGTCTCCGACATCGGGGAGGACTCTCTCACGCGCAACCGCATCGAGCAAGCCTGCTCCAGGGAAACGCGCTCAGAGGCTCACGGAAGCGCCACGGTCGACCACGTCTCGATTTCCCTCTTCGCAACGAACGGCACTGAACGGGGGCGGCTCGTGACGCGGCCGCTGTGGCCTGTCTCCGTCCGCTGCTCCGTCGGAGGCGCCGATCTCGCGTGTCGTCTCCGCACTCTTCGACCGGGGTCGGGAATACTCTCACAACTAACTCGTTGTATAGTTGTGAATGTCATCCGACGAAGGAGTCATGCCGTGAAGCCGATCCATGTCACCGCCGACACGTTCCCGACCGAGGTGCGCGACTCGGACGTCCCCGTCCTCGTCGACTTCTGGGCCGCGTGGTGCCCACCGTGCCGCGTGATCTCCCCGATCCTCGACGAGCTCGCGGAGCGTCACGACGGCCGCATCAAGGTCGCGAAGGTCGACGTCGACGCGCATCCCGAGCTCGCCGCCGAGTACCGCGTCTCCGGGATCCCCACGCTCGTCCTCGTCGAGAACGGCGAGGCGACGCGGACGCTCGTCGGCGCACGCCCGCTCGCCGTGCTGGAACGGGAGCTCGGCCTCGTCGAGCAGGCGGCCTGACGTGCACGCCACCGGCTACGCGCTCACGCGCGACGTCGACGCGCCGTTCTCGGAGGTCGTGGAACGCATCCGCGCCGCACTCGCCGACGAGGGCTTCGGCGTCCTCACCTTGATCGACGTCCAGTCGACGCTGAAGGAGAAGCTGGACGCGGAGCTCGAGCCCTACGTCATCCTCGGCGCGTGCAACCCCCACCTCGCCCGGCGTGGGCTCGAGCTCGAGCCCGACCTCGGCGTGCTCCTTCCGTGCAACGTCGTCGTCCGGGCAGGGGACGGGACGACGCACGTCGCCGCGATGGAGCCGATGGCCGCGCTCGCGCTCGCCGACAACGCCGACCTCGAGCCGCTCGCACGCGAGGCTCGCGAGCGCGTCGCCCGGGCGGTCGCGCAGGCCTGAGCGGGCCCGGCGGGCCGATTCCCGCGCCCTAGGGTCGTCCGGGCAGCATCGCGTCGGCGGGGAAGCGCTCCGGGCCACGGAACTGGAACGCGTCGAAGAACGCCGAGAAGGCCGCCTCGTCGAACGTCCTGCACGTCGCGAGGTACGCCGTCCCCTCGCCCCCGGTGACCGTCCACGCGCCCAGCGCGATCTCGTTGTCGAGCTTCGGGTACGGCGCGAGCAACGTCCCCGCCCTGTAGTCGTCGTAGAAGCGCCGCACCTCCGCGACGGTCTCCTCGGGGACGTCCTTCCCGTACTGGACGAAGACGGCGCCGTGCTCGAGGTTGTGCACGAGCCGCGCCTGGTCGAGCGGCTCCGTATAGGCACCGTAGATCGCCGTCTCCGAGGAGTGCGGGCCACTCGTCGGCGGATCGGTGTTCCACTCGTCGGAGGTGTCACCGGGCCCGAGCGTGTGCTGGTTGAACGGCAGCGCCTCCACCTCCTGCATGCTGCAGCCGGCGGTGGTCATCGCCGTCCTCACCTCGTCGGCGGCGATCGCGTCCTCCCCCTGGGTGACGACGTAGAGCCCGACGAGCCCGACGAGCACGGCGACGCCCGCGATCGCCGCGGCGGCGAGGCGCCGGTCGAACGCGAGGCCGGTCGGCTCGTTCGTCGGCTTCCGCTTGGCTCTTGGACGCGGCTTCGGGGGCATCGGGAAAATGGTAGCTGGGAGTGCGGCGCCATCCGCCTGGAGCGCTACGGTCAGGGGTCCTCGTGACGGTCGCAGCGCTCGTCATCGGCCTCCTCCTCGGCGCCACCGGCGCGTGGCTCGCGCTGCGCGCGCGGCTCACCGACCGCGAGGCGATCCGCGCCGAGCGCGACACCGCCGCCGAGCGCGTGATCGGGCTGGAACGCGAGCTCGCCGCGACGTCGGCCCGACTCGACGCGTCGGAGGAGTCGCTCGAGACGCGCGTCCGGGACGCGATCAGGAGCGCCTCGTCCGAGGCCTACGCACAGACGAACGCGTCGTTCCTCGAGCTGGCGGGGACGAAGCTCGGCGAGACCGTGGCCCCGCTCGCCCAGTCGCTCGAGCGGATGCAGACGCAGGTCCAGGAGCTCGACCGTGCACGGGCGCAGGCCTACGGCGCGCTGACGCGGCAGATCGGCGACCTCGGAGAGCGCACGCAGGCGCTCACGACCGCCCTGCGCACCCCCCACGTGCGCGGCCGCTGGGGCGAGATGCAGCTGAAGCGCGTCGTCGAGCTCGCCGGGATGCTGCCGTACTGCGACTTCGCGGAGCAGGTGTCGGCGACGACGGACGAGGGGCGACTCCGACCGGACGTGATCGTCCACCTTCCGGGCGGCAAGCAGGTCGTGGTCGACGCGAAGGTGCCGCTGGCCTCGTACCTCGACGCGCTCGAGGCGTCCGACGAGGACGTGCGCGCGCAGAAGCTCGCCGACCACGCCCGGCAGGTTCGCGAGCACCTCCAGAAGCTCGGCGCGAAGCAGTACTGGGCGCAGTTCGCCGACAGCCCCGAGTACGTCGTCATGTTCCTCCCCGACGAGGGCTTCTTCCGCGCGGCGTGGGAGCACGACCGCGAGCTCGTCGAGCTCGGCGTGCGCGCTCGCGTGCACATCGCCTCGCCGACGACGCTGATCGTCCTCCTCCAGGCGATCGCACACGGCTGGCAGCAGGAGAAGATCGCCGAGGACGCCCGCACCGTGCACCAGCTCGGCCGTGAGCTCTACGAGCGCCTCACCGTCACCGGGTCGCACCTGGCGAAGCTCGGAGGCTCGCTCGACCGCGCCGTGGGCGCGTACAACGAGACGGTCGGCTCGCTGGAACGGCGGGTGCTCCCAACCGCACGCAAGCTCGGCGAGGCGAGCCTCTCCGACAAGCAGCTCCCGGCGCTGGACGCGCTCGCCGGCCGCTCGGCCCCGCTTCGGGCCGCGGAGCTCGCCGATCCCCCGGCCGACGACCAGAGCCGCCTCGGCGTGCTCCCGCGCGGCGCAGACGCCGCCTAGGAGCGAGGAACAACGCACGGGGGGCGGGTCGTTGACTACCGTGGAGGCGGATTCGAGACGGGACCGGACGAGCGCCGGGCGCAGCCTGGAACGATGGAGACGAAGGAGCAGGGAACCGTGGACGAGACTCGTGACGTGATCATCATCGGCGGCGGGCCCGCCGGGTACACCGCCGCGCTCTACGCCGCCCGCGCGAACATGCAGCCGCTCGTGATCGAAGGCTTCAACTGGGGTGGCCAGCTGATGATCACCAGCGACGTCGAGAACTACCCCGGCTACCCGGACGGCGAGCTCGGGCCGACGATGATGCAGGACTTCCGCCGACAGGCGGAGCGCTTCGGCGCGGAGTTCGTCACCGACGACGTCACACGTGTCGACTTCTCGGAGCGTCCGTTCCGGGTCTGGGTCGACCGGGACGAGTACCGCGCGGAGACGGTGATCGTCGCGACCGGCGCGAGCGCCCGGCAGCTCGGGCTGGAGTCCGAGCAGCGACTCCAGGGCCGCGGCGTCTCGTACTGCGCGACGTGCGACGCCGCGTTCTTCCGCGACAAGGTCGTGACGGTCGTGGGAGGCGGCGACAGCGCGCTCGAGGAGGCGCTCTTCATCACGCGTTTCGCGAGCGCCGTACACGTCGTGCACCGCCGGCAGGAGTTCCGGGCCTCCCCGATCATGGTCGACCGGGCGCGCCAGAACGAGAAGATCGAGTTCGTCCTCGACAGCGTCGTCGAGGAGGTCCTGGGCGACGAGAAGGTGACCGGGGTGCGCGTGCGCAACGTCGTCACGGGCGACACCACGAACCTCCCCACCGACGGCTTCTTCGTCGCGATCGGCCACGACCCGAACACGGCGCTCTTCCTCGACTGGCTCGACCACGAGGAGGACAGCGGCTACCTCGTCACCGAGCCGCGCTCGACGGCGACGAACGTCCCCGGCGTCTTCGCGGCCGGCGACGTCCAGGACCACACGTACCGCCAGGCGATCACGGCCGCCGGCTCGGGATGCATGGCCGCCCTCGACGCGGAGCGGTTCCTCAGCGAGCAACGGCACGTCGCCGCGAGCGCGCCGCAGCCGGTCTAGGCCGATCCCGGTCCGGCCGGGGCGCGCGGTACGCTCGGGCCCGTGGCCGTCCCCTGGATCGATCTCGTCGATCCGACCGCGGACGAGATCGACGACGCGCTCGACGTCCCGGTCGATCCCGGCATCCTCGACGTGCTCTTCGCGCCTCCCGGTCGCGCCGTCCGCGCCTCCGTCGAGCGCCACGGCGACGCCATCGTCGCGGTGCTCACGGTGCCGACCCCGGCACCCGACGGTCTCGAGGTCGCGTACCTCGAGCTGGACGTCGTCGCGACGCGCGGCGCTGTCCTGACGGTCCGGAAGACGGGCCCGGACGGGGAGCTCGTCGGCGTGCCCGAGGCACTGGCGAGGCACGAGGCCCGCACGTCCGGAGAGCTCGTCCACCTCGTCATCGACGACGTCTGCGACCGCTTCCTCGATCTCGTCGACGTCCTCTTCGGCGCGATCGACGAGCTCGAGGACGAGGTCGACTCGCTGCCGGGGTCGACCGTGCGCCGACGGCTCGCCGACCTGCGGCACGAGCTCCTCGAGGCACGCCGGGCGGCGAGTGCGACACGGGCGATCGTGCGCCGCATCATCGACGGCCGCGCCGAGGTCAGCGGCATGCCGCTCTTCAGCGGCGCGCTCGAGCACCGCTTCGTCGACGCGTACGAGACGCTCGTGCGGACGACCGAGGAGCTCGACATCGCCCGTGACCTCCTCTCGAGCGTCCGCGACTACTACCAGGCGAAGATCGCCGAGAACCAGAACGAGGTCGGCAAGAAGCTGACGGTGGTCGCGTCCATCGTGCTCGTGCCCGGCCTGATCGTCGGCTTCTACGGTCAGAACTTCGAGGCGCAGTTCGACGACCCGTACTGGAACATCGGGACGGCGGTCGCGCTGATCGCGGTCACGACGGTCGTCCAGCTCGTGTTCTACCGCTGGCGCCGCTGGATCTGAGGATCACGGCCACCCCGCCCGCTACGCTCACCGCGTGGCCGAGGATGTCGCCGCCGCGACCTCGCTCCCGTCGCAGCCCACGCGCGCTTCGCTGACCGGCCACCGCGTCGCGCTCGCCGCGGCCGTCGCCGTCGTACCCGCCGTGGCCGTCGCCGTCGCGCTCGCCGCCCGTCGACCGCTCTCGGTGGACGAGGCTGCGGTCGTGGCCGCGGTCGGGGGCGATCTCCGCGAGTCGCTCGGCACGGCCCTCGAGAGCGAGCCGGGCCAGACGGCGCTCCGCGCATTCCTCTCCCCGCTCGTCGCGGCGGACGCACCGGACTGGGCGCTCCGACTGCCGTCGCTCGCGGCCGCCCTCGCCGCCGGGGCGCTGGTGCTGCAGGCAGGGTCGGTGATCGCGAGCCGACTCGCGGGCGTCGTGGCGGGGACGCTGCTCACGCTGTCCGTGATCGCCTCCGAGGCGGCTTTCGAGACGAGCCCCCACGCGGTCGGCGTGCTGGCCGCCGCGCTCTCGACCTCTCTCTTCGTCTCGGCGATGACATGGCGGAGGGCGCCGCTCTGGGTCGCGTGGGCGCTCGTCGCGGCGCTCGCGCCGCTCGCGCACCCCGCGTGCGCGGGCGTCGTCGTCGCCCAGGTGCTCGCCCTCGCCGTCGCCGGTAGAACGCTGCCACGCGTCGCGATGGTCGTCGCACCCGTCGCCGCGGTTGTCGCCGGGCTCTTCGCCGCCGCCGCCGCCGTCGAGCGCTCCGCCGCCGACGGGCCCGGAGACGAGTCGGCCGAGGCCCTGGCGGTGGGGGCGGCGCGGGCGATCGGCTGGAGCGCCGTCGCCCTCGCGCTCGCCGTGCTCGGCGTGGTCGCCCTGGTGCGGAGCGGCTCGCGCTGGCAGGCGACGCTGCTGGTCGGCCTCGTCGCCGGGCCGCTGCTCGCGATCGCGCTCGGCGCCGCGCTGCTCCCCGTCCACGTCGCCGCGGCCGCGGTGATCGCGGCCCCCGGGGTCGCCCTGGCCGCCGGCGTCGGCGTCTCGACGATCGGCGACACACGTGTGGCAGCCGCCGCGTGCGCACTCGCGGCCGCCGCCTCCCTCGCGGCGATCGCGGTCTCGGCGACGCGGGCGTCCGACGCGGACTGGCGGGAAGCCTCGCGATGGGTGGAGCAGCAGCGCGGTGCGCGCGAGACGGTCGTCGTCGTGCCGCCGCGGGCGCGCGAGGCCTTCCGCCACTACGCGCCCGATGCGCCCTTCGCCGCGGTCGGGCGCGGCGACGGCGTGTGGGTCGCGGTCCGTTCGACCCCTGGTGGCGCGGTGATCGCGGGCCGGCGCGTGGTCGCGACGCCGCGCTACGCCCTCCTCGAGCAGCGGTCGTTCGGCGACGGCCTCGTCGTCGAGCACTGGGTGCGACCCTAGGGCGAGACGCTCCCTCGCGGCCCGCGCCGACGGAGCAGAGCCACGCCTCAGGCGCGCGCAGACGGACAGAGGTCGGCCAGCACGCACACGTCGCATCGGGGGCGGCGTGCGTCGCAGACGCGCCGTCCGTGCCAGATCATGAGATGCGGGAAGCGGTGCCAGTCGGCGGCGGGCACGATTCTCACGAGGTCGCGCTCGATCTTCACGGGATCGTCCTCCCGCGTCAGGCCGAGCCGCTGCGACAGACGGCGCACGTGGGTGTCGACGACGATGCCCTGCGGCGCGCCGAGCTCCGCGGCGACGACGTTCGCCGTCTTCCGGGCCACGCCCGGCAGGCGCAGCAGGTCACCGAGCTCGCGGGGCACCTGCCCGTCGAAGTCCTCGATCAGCATGCGCATCGAGCCGCGGATCGCCTTCGCCTTCTGGCGGTAGAAGCCCGTCTCGTAGATGTCGCGCTCGAGCTCCTCCTGCGGCACGGCGAGGTAGTCCTCGGGCCGCCGGTACTTCCGGAAGAGGCGCTCCGTGACCCGGTTCACGGTGACGTCGGTCGTCTGCGCCGAGAGCATCACGGACACGAGGAGCTCGACGTCGGTCCGGAAGCGGAGCGCGATCCGCGCGTCGGCGTGCTCCGCCGCCAGCCGGTCGAGGATCGGACCGACGCGGTCGCGGCGGCGGCCGAGCCCGCGCCGACGTGCCTCCACGACGTAGCTACGCGCCACGCCGCGCCTCGTGGAACGCCGTTGCCTCGTCCGGGTCGGGGGGGTCGAGGAGCCAGCCGATCAGCTCGTCGCGGATCGGCGACCCGGCGGCCCGGATGCGGCGGACTGCGGCGTCGACGTCGACCTCCGTCCGGCGCAGCTCGACGTCCGGCCCGAGCACGGCCCAGAACGCCCCCCTCCTGCCCTCGTACGGCATGCCGACGCTGCCGGGATTGACGAGACGCAGCCCGCCGATCGTCCGGTCGAACTGAACGTGCGTGTGCCCGACGACCGCGACCCGAGCGGTGACTCCGGCGAAGGCGGTCGCGACCTCGCCGTCCGGGGTGACGCGCGTGACGATCTCCTCGTCGGAGCGCGGTGTCGCGTGGCAGAAGAGCACGGAGCCGAGGGCGTCCACGGGGAGCTCGAGCGTCGACGGCCACTCGGCGACGGCCGCCAGGCGCTCCTCGCCGAGACGGTCGGCGCACCACGCACCGAGGTGCCCGTCGCCGCGCTCGAGCACGAGCCGGTCCGCATTGCCCTGCAGCACGTGCACGGACGGCATCGCGGCGAGCAGGTCGAACGTCTCTGCCGGAAACGGCCCCGAGACCACGTCGCCGCCCACGACGATCGCGTCGACTCGCTCCCGGGCGACGTCCGCGAGCACTGCCTCGAGCGCGGGCAGGTTGCCGTGGAGATCGTTGAGGACGGCGACGCGCACGTCTTCAGCCCGTCGTCGTGAGCTCCGGGGCCGGCGCCCCCGAGCGCGGGCCCCCGAGCCGCGGCCCCGCACAGACGACGTCGAGCGCGGGGCAGCCGGAGCAGGCGAAGGAGCTGGGCGTGGGACGCACGTCGCCGCCACGAATCCGCGCGATCAGCTCGGAGAGGGCACGCTCGAGCTCGGGCACATCGGCGGTGCTGAAGCCGGACGAGACGACCGCGTCGGGATCCTCGAGGAAGTGGTAGACGACCTCGACGCGCTCGGCACCCGCCCGCAGGCAGGCGAGCGCGTAGACGAGACGCTGGACGCCGTACTCCTCGTCGACGACGTCGCCGGGGTCGCGGCCGTCGAGGGCGTTCGTCTTGTAGTCGAGGACGAGCGCGTCGGCGTCCGACCGCCAGAGCACGTCGAGCCGCCCTCCGACGACGACGCCGTCGTGCTCGAACGCGAACGGCCGCTCGGCCCTGACACCGGGCAGAGTGGAGATCCGACGGCCGAGCTCCGACCCGACGTAGGCGGTGACGAAGGCACCGATCCGTTCGAGCTCGTCGGAGGTCACGAGCGGGTACCAGGAGCGGACGCGAGGCTCGAGGTCGTCCGGGAACGCCGGAGTCGAGAGGTCGACCTCCTCGAGGAGCCGGTGGACGGCGTCCCCGATCTCGGTCGCGTGCAGGCCGGGCGCCACCCCCTCGCCGAGGCCGGCGTCGGGCGCCCACGGCGCCGGCCGCATGCCCGCGACGCGCTCCGCCCAGTACCGGTACGAGCATCGCTCGAAGAGCGCGATCGCGCTGTAGGAGAGCCGCGAGACGCGGTACGGCGGAGGGTCGGGGATCGTCGTCAGTTCGTGGAGCCGCGGCGCCGCCGCCGGGAGCGTCTCCCCGACGCCCTCGAAGAGGGCGAGCTGCCCCGCCGCGTCCGCATCCGTCGATGTCGCGTCGGTGTCGCGCTCCGCCTCGGGCTCCTCCCGATGGCGGTCGACCCGCAGCACGAGCGGGGCGAGCCCGCGCGAGACCTCGATCGGCCCGTCCGCGCCGGACTCGATCTCCGTCGCGAGATCGAACCGGTCGAGCACCCAGGCCATGGGCGTCCGCTCCGGGGCCGGCGCCGCGAGATCGACCGACCCCGAGACGATCAGGCGCTCCATCGCCCTCGTCATTGCGACGTAGTACAGGCGCAGCCGCTCGGCCTCCTCCGCCACCTCTCGCGCCTCCTTGACGTCCTCGTAGGACGCCGTGCCGACCCGGGCCCCCGTCGCGGGGTGCGCGACCTTGAACCCGAACCGCCCGTCGGAGAGACAGAGGATCTCGTCCGTCCGCATGCGCTCCCGCCCCGCGTCGGCGACGATCACGACCTTGAACTCCTGGCCCTTGGCGGCGTGGATCGTGAGGAGACGGACGGCGTCGGCGCCCTCCTCCTCCGACACCGCGTCCAGCTCACGGGCGCCCGCCGCCTCCTGCTCGGCGACGAAGCGGGTGAAGCCCTCGAGGTCGCGGCCGCGGAGCTCCTCGTAGGACCGGGCGAGCCGGGCGAGCTTCCGCAGGTTCGCGTAGCGGCGGCGGCCGTCGCGGCGCGCGAGGACGGCGAGGTCGTAGTCGTGCTCGACGACGATCCGCTCGCAGAGCAACTCGAGCGACACCTCTCCCGACGCCTCGACGAGCCGACCGTACCGCTGCAGGAAGGCGCGCACGAGCCTCCGGTCCTCGGCCGAGAGCCGCTCCGGCAGCGTGCGCTCGATCGCCCGGAAGATCGGCCGGCGCTCGGCGTCGGCGCGGATCAGGACGAGTGCGTCGTTCGACACGCCCACGAACGGCGAGGCGAGCACCGTGAGCAGCGCCTCGTCGTCGTAGCGGTTCTGCAGCAACCGCAGGTACGAGAGCAGGTCGACGACCTGCTGCTGGCCGAAGTACCGCCGCCCGGTCATCCGGTACGTCGGCAGCCCGAGCTCCGCGAGCTCCTGCTCGAACCACTCCGCGTCGGTGCCGGCAGCGAAGAGCAGGACGATCTCACCCGGCGACGCACTACCGGCGTCGACGAGGTCACGGACGCGCCGGGCGACATGGCGCGCCTCGGCGCGCCTCCAGTGCACGCCCGATCCGGCGTACGACGCCTTGTCCGTGACGAGGAGCTCGAACGGTGTGCCGAGAGCAGCGTCGTCGTACCCTCCGGCCGGCTCGAGCGGCTGGAACCCATCGCCGAACGCGTCCCGGAACAGCTCGTTGACGCCGGCGAGCACCTCCGGCCGGGAGCGGTAGTTCAGCCGCAGCGGCAGCACCTCGGGCGCGGCTGCCCGCCGCTCGCGGAAGACCGCCACGTCGGCGTGCCGGAAGCCGTAGATCGACTGGAACTCGTCCCCGACGAAGAAGAGCTCCTTCTCGGCGCCGCCCGCGAGCAGATCGACGAGGTCGCACTGCAGGCGGTTCGTGTCCTGGAACTCGTCCACCATGACCGCCCGGAAGCGAAGTTGCTCGTGGGCGCGGATCTCCTCGTCGCCCCGGAGGAGATCCCGGGCGCGGAGCTGCAGGTCCTCGAAGTCGAGCGCCGACTCGCGGTCCTTCGCCGCGGCGTAGGCCCGGCCGAAGCACTCCAGCAGCTCCTGCAGGAGCACGCGGTCGCGCGCGGCGAGATCCTCGAGTGCCGCCGACCGGACGGCGTCCCTGGCGTCCGTGAAGCTCGCCGCGCGAGGCCCGCGGGCCCGGAACTCGTCGAGGTCGAGCAGCCGCTCGGGGAGCGTGGTCTCGTCGAGCAGCTGGAGAGCGCCGCTCGCCGCCGTCCGCTGCGGATCGGTCGCGCCGGGATCCTCGACGAGCGCGCGGGACGCCGTGCGGAGCTCGGCGACCCGCTCGTCGAGGGACTCGCGCGCGGCGGGCTCGAGGACGAGGTCGCGCCCTGCCGATCTCAGCGTCTCGTAGACGCTGACGAGCATCGAGCGGAGCCCCGCCGCACCGTACGTCGCGAGCAGCTGCCAACGGGGCTCCTCGTCCACCGAGCAGAAGTCCGCGAGCGCGGCCGCATAGGCCTCGCCCTGGATCACGCGCGCCTGCGCCTCGTCGAGCACGCGGAAGCGCGGGTCGATCCCGGCGGCGAGCGGATACGTGGTCAGGAGGCGGCGGCAGAAGCCGTGGATCGTGGAGATCCACGCGCCGTCGAGCGCGCGGGCGAGATCGGGTCGTCCGAGCTCGACGAGCCGCGCGCGGATCCGCCCGCGGAGCTCGCCGGCGGCCCGGTCCGTGTACGTGATCACGAGGAGCGAGTCGACGTCGAGCCCGCGGTCGACCACCGCCTCGACGAACCGGTCGACGAGGACCGTCGTCTTCCCCGTGCCGGCGCCCGCGTCGACGAACACCGTTCCCCGCGCGTCGATCGCGGCGCGTTGCTGGGGATTGGGGACGCGGCTCACGGGCGCGCCTTCCGGCAGATCCGCCAGAGATCGCACCAGGCCGGGCACTCGCCGCCGAGCGGGTCGTGGCGGATGTCCCCGTCCCGGATCCGCTCGACGAGCGCCACCGCCGACCCGCGCGCGTGCTCCAGCTCCTCCGCGAACGCCGCGTCGTCGAGGTAGTCGGCCTCGGCGAAGCCCGGAACGCGCTCCTCCCCTCCGCGCACGATCCCGCGCGCACGGCGCCCGCCTCCGATCGGCACGTAGACGCCCCCGATCGGCTCGAGCCCGAGCTGGTCGCGCAGCACGAGCAAGTACAGGGGGATCTGGAGCCGGCCGTCGGCGCGGATCTGCTTCGCGGACGGCGCGTTCCCCGTCTTGTAGTCGACCACGATGCCCCGCGCGCTCATCGACTCGCCGTCGACCCGGTCGATCTTGCCGCTGACGACGACTCCCGGCGCGAGCTCGTACGACGAGAAGGACACCTCGAGCTGTCGCGGCGAGAAGGCGGACGGGCTCTCCGCCTCCGTGCGGACGAGAAGCTCGAGGTCGCGCTGCAGGGACTCCGCGAGCTCGCGCCGCGCGAGGTCACCCGCGTCGATCCGCAGGCCGCTCTCCACGGCGCCGTCGACGCACTCCCGCATCAGCCGTACCGCATCCTCGACGTTCTCCGGCGTGACACGGTCGGCTCCGGGGATCGCACCGGGCAGCCGCGCGTAGAAGCGCTGGAGGGCGACGTGGGCGATCGAGCCGCGCATCCGTGCGTCGATCCGCTGGTCGATCTGCCCGGGGCGGAGATGCCGCTCGACGAACCACGCGGACGAGCACCCCGCCATGCGCTCGAGGTCGGTGACGCGGAACGTCTCCCGGCCCCCGAGCACGGCGAGGGCAGCGGCCTGGCCGAGCGACGTGCTGCGTGCGAACGCGAGCCGGGCCCGCCGGAGCCGACGCTCCCACCCGTTCGCCAGCGCGAGGGACTCCGCGGCAGCGTGGTCGTCCGCACCGATCCGCATCAGCGCGCGAAGGCGCTCCCGCTCGGTGGGGGCGCGCTCGAGCGGCCAGGTGAGTCGGCTCAGCGGTCGGCGCCTGGTGTGCATCCGGACGTCGTCGACGTCGAACAGCCCGCGCACGTCGTCCCAGAAGGGGCTCGGCTCGCGCGGCCCGCCGTCGTCGCTCGACGCCTCGCGCACGAGGAGCAGCCGCCGCCGCGCCCGCGTGCACGCCGTGTAGAAGAGATAGCGGTCGCGAGAGGCCGCGTCGGGACGCTCCAGGCGGGCGCCGCCCTCGTCGAGGCGGCGCCTGACGTCGTCGTCGAGGAACGGCGACGAGCGCGAGCGGCGCGGCAACGAGCCCTGCTGGAGGCCCAGCACGACGACCGTGTCGAACCGGCGGGTGCGGGCGCGCATGAGGTCGAGGACGGCGACACGTCCCGGCTCACCCGCCGCCGCTCCGCGCACCTCCGTGCGCTCGAGGCCCGCGAGGACGTCCTCACGCGAGAGCGGAGCGGCTCCGGCGGCCACCCCGCCGAGCTCGTCGAGCGTGCGCGAGACCGCGTCATAGGCGCGGAGATCGCGCCTCGCCGGGCCCCCGGTCGGCGCCGCCTGGAGGCCGTGCGCGTTTCGCAGCATCCACGGGGCGAGCGCACCGACCGCGTCGAGGGGCGACTCGGCGTCCTCGACGAGCTCCAGCGGCACCAGCCGTCGCTCACCACGCAGCCGGCCGAGCTCCTCCACGACACGGGGGCCCTCGATCACGGCGCGTCCCCGCAGGCGGCCCTCGAGCCAGTCGACGTCGCTCCGCCCGAGCCCCGAGTAGTCCGTGCGGAGGAAGCGGAAGAGCTCGCGGCGCGTCCCGCCCTGCCAGGAGAACCGCAGCAGCGAGAGCAGGGCCTGACCGAACGGCACCTGCGCGAGCCGGATGCGCCCCTCGACGGCGATGGGGACGCCGAAGGACTCGAAGACGGTCTCGATCGCCGGCCGCAGGCGCTCGAGCGACGGACAGACGACCGCGATCTCGTCGGGTGCGACCCCCGTGGCCGTCAGCGCGAGCACCTCCTCGGCGACGAGCTCGAGTGTCCCGCGCCGGCCAGCGCCCTCCAGGAACGAGATCGCGCCGTCGAGAGGCGCCGTCGACGCGGCGTCCTCGAAGAGGGCCCGTTCGAGATGGGCGAGCGCAGACGGCAGGTAGGCCGACGAGCGCGCCTCGAGCTCGACGACGCGAGGCCCCGCGAGCTCGGCGAGGTCCTCCGCCGTGCGTCGGAGCGACGCGAACGCGATCCGGCCGGCCTCGTACGGAAGCGACACGTGGATGTCGGTGCGACCGGCGAGGGCGCGCAACAGGCCCCACTCCGCGCCGGTCAGGTCCTCGAAGCCGTACGCGTACACGGGCCGGCCGTCCCAGGCATCGAGATCATCGCCGAGACGGGACACCGCGTGCCGGCGCATCGCCTCCCGGTCCCAGGCGCCGACGCCGTCGAGCTCGAGACGGTAGGCGCGGACGAGCTCGGCGAGGTCGCCGTCGAGCGCCTCCGGCTCGACGAGCCCGGACTCGAGCTCCTCCACCGCCGCCGCGAGCGCGTCGGCGAAGCCCGCGAAGCGGGCCGAGAGACCGACGTCGTCGAGCGCGACGCGTGCGACCGCACGCCGTACGAGGAGCGAGCGCTCGACGGGGCCGACGATGCGGCGGTCCTCTCCTCCGCTCCGCGCGACGTGCTCGAACAGCCCCTCGAACGTGGTGATCGTCCCTGCGAGGAGCGCGCCGGAGCGGGCGATGAGCTCGCGCTCGACCCGGTCGACGTCGGCCCGGTTGGGCACGACGAACCACGGGTCGCGATCGAGGTCGTTCAGGAAGCGCTCGAGGAGGAGCGCGACCTTGCCGGCGTGGGCCGGCCCGACGACGAGCGAGAGGCTCAGGCTGCCATCGTAGTCCCGGCCCGCGGTCGCCTCGCCGACGCCGTCCGCAAACTGCGCGAAAGCGGCGCCTGCTGCGCCGTCGGCGCCGCCGTGGAGGCAGCCTTCACGACGTCGCGGCGCCTCCCCTATCGGCGATCGGGGCCACGTCGTGGCCCCGATCCGTCATCGTGGCGCCGCCTCCGCGACAGGCGGCACCGCCGTCCTAGGCGAGCGACTTCGGCTTCCGTCCGCGACGAGCGACGGCGTTACCCGGCATCGATCCGGCACAACCGTCACAGAGATCCGCCTGCTTCGCTCCGCGGCGCGCGTCGTTGAATGTCACGCGCACTACCGCACCTTTCCCTTCCTCGACTTCTGCGCCACATCTGTCGCACACGAGCACGGTCTTTCTCGCCACGTTGTCGCTCCTGTTGTCGGAATAATACGAGGAACGTAGCGTAGTACGATCCTCGTCCTCCGACAAGAGAATTTTCGGGAGATTTCCAGTCACAATCACCTGAACGCTCGTCCGCGAGAGGCCGACGACGCGCTCTAGAATCCAGCCGATGGAGTCGCACACGATCGTCGTCCTCGAGGGCGACCAGACCGGCCAGGAGCTGCTGGACGAAGCCCTCCGCGTGCTCCAGCCCGACGTGATCGGCGTCGAGCTCGGGCTTCCGCGGTTCGACCTCTCGATCGGCCACCGGCGGGCGACCGGGAACGCGGTCGTCCACGAGGCGGCACGCGCCGTCCGCGAGCACGGCCTCGGGCTGAAGGCGGCGACGGTGACCCCGGAGGCCCCCGGCGACGTCGGCTCCCCGAATCGCATCCTCCGTGAAGAGATCGGCGGCAAGGTGATCGTCCGCACCGGCCGTCGGATTCCCGGCGTCGTGCCGCTGGGCGGCGTCCATTCGCCGATCTCGGTCGTGCGCATGGCCGTCGGCGACGCGTACGGCGCCCGCGAATGGCGCGAGGGCGAAGGGGACGACGAGGTCGCGTTTCGCACCGAGCGGATCGAGCGACGGATCTGCCGAGCAGTCGCGGAGTTCGCGTTCCGGCAGGCCGAGCGCACCGGGGCGAAGGTGTTCGGCGGGCCGAAGTACACGGTCAGCCCCGTCTACGAGGGCATGCTGAAGGAGGAGATGGACGCGGCCGCCGACCGCCATCCGGACGTCCCCTACGAGCCGCAGCTGATCGACGCGACATTCGCCCTCCTCATCTCGTCGTCCGGCGCCCCGATGGTGATCCCAGCCCTCAATCGCGACGGCGACATCCTCTCGGATCTCGTCCTCCCGTTGTTCGGCTCGATCGCCGGCTCCGAGTCGCTGCTCGTCGCGTTCGACGAGGACGGCCACGACACGCCCTCGGCGCTCATGGCGGAGGCCGCGCACGGGACGGCGCCGTCCCTCGAGGGCAAGGACGTCGCGAACCCGATGGCGATGATCCTCGCCGCCGCCGCCCTCCTCTCGCACGTCGACGACGGACCGTGCCAGGCCGCCGGCCGGGCGATTCGCGAGTCGTGCCTGGAGGCCGTCGCGGAGGGCGTGCGAACGGCCGACCTCGGCGGCCACTACGGGACGACCGCGTTCACCGACGAGGTGATCCGCCGCACCCGGACGAAGCTCGAGGTCTGGGCGTCGCTGTAGCGCTGGCGCGCCGCCGACCGACGACGGTCAGGCGCTGGCGGACGCGGTGACGCCGAGGCCCGGCGCGACGCCCTCGAGTTCGCCGCACGTGAGCGCATCCAGGAAGGCCTCGGCGACCTCCGGGTCGAACTGTGTCCCCGAGCAGCGCTCGACCTCGGCGGCCGCCGCGTCCGCGCTCAGCGCCTCGCGGTACGGTCGGGGTGACGTCATGGCGTCGAACGCGTCGGCGACCGCGAGCACGCGGCCTTCGATGGGGATCGCCCGGCCGGAGCGTCGTGTGGGATACCCCTCCCCGTCCCAGCGCTCGTGGTGGAAGAGCACGTAGGGAAGCGCGCCTGCGAAGGAGCGCACGCTCGAGATCAGCCATGCGCCCTCGATGGGGTGCGTCTCGATCTCCGCGCGCTCGGCGGGATCGAGCGCACCGGGCTTCGAGAGGACCTCCGACCGGATGCCGAGCTTCCCGACGTCGTGCAGCGCGGCGCCGAGCTGCAGCCCGGCGAGCTCGCGGTCCTCCCAGCCGAGGCGCAGTGCGACCGCTCCCGCGAAGCCGGACACGCGCCGGGCATGCGCCTCGAGCGTCTCGTCGCACACCCCCAACGCGGCCGTGAAAGCGTCCAACTGGAGCACGGTGGAAGGTTCCCCCCGCGCACGTCGATCCCTTCCCGTAGATTCGTGTCTACATGCGCGTCGTCGTCCCCGTCGAGTCCGCGCCCGGCGAGAGCCGCGTCGCTCTCACCCCCGAGATCGTGCAGAAGCTGAGCACGCGGGGATTCGAGATCACCGTCGAGCGCGGCGCCGGTGTGGGCGCGGGTTTCGGCGACGCCGACTACGAGGCGGCCGGCGGGACGATCGGCGACGGCGCCGGGCTCTTCGAGGGTGCCGCCGCCGCCGTCCGCGTCGCCCCTCCCAGCGCCGACGAGGTCGCGCGGCTCGCCGCCGGGACCGTCGTCATCGGCTTCCTCGCCCCGCTGAGCGACCCCGACGGCATCGAGCGCCTCCGCACACAAGGCGTGATCGCGTTCGCGATGGAATCGATCCCTCGCATCACGCGCGCCCAGTCGATGGACGCGCTCTCCTCGCAGGCGACCGTCGCGGGCTACAAGGCGGTGCTGCTCGCCGCCGACCGCTCGCCGAAGATGTTCCCGCTGCTGATGACCGCCGCCGGGACGGTCGCGCCCGCGCGCGTCCTCGTGCTCGGGGCGGGCGTCGCGGGGCTGCAGGCGATCGCGACCGCCCGCCGTCTCGGTGCCGTCGTCTCGGCCTTCGACGTGCGTCCGGTCGTGCGCGAGCAGGTCGAGTCGCTCGGCGCGTCGTTCCTCGACCTCGGCGTCGTCGGCGAGGAGACCGAGGGCGGCTACGCGAAGGAGCTGACCCCCGAGCAGCAGGCCGAACAGCAGCGTGCGCTCGAGGAGCGCATCCCCGATTTCGACGTCGTGGTCACGACCGCACTCGTGCCGGGCCGCCCGGCACCGCGCCTGATCCCTGCGAACGCGGTCGAGCGCATGGCGGACGGATCGGTGATCGTCGACCTCGCCGCCGAGACCGGCGGCAACTGCGAGCTGACACGCCCGGGCGAGGAGACGGTCGCGCACGGCGTGACCATCATCGGGCTCACGAACCTCCCCTCCCTGATGGCCGCGGACGCGAGCCGACTGTACGCCCGCAACGTCGAGGCGCTGCTCGACCACCTCGCACCGGAGGGCGAGCTCGTGCTCGACTGGGACGACGAGATCACCGCCGGCGCCTGCGTCGCGCGGCCGGAAGGAGTGACCGCATGAGCAACACCGCGACGCTGATCGCCTCGCTGACGATCTTCGCGCTGGCTGCGTTCCTCGGCTTCGAGCTGATCTCGCGCGTCCCGACGCTCCTCCACACGCCGCTGATGTCGGGCACGAACGCGATCTCGGGAATCATCATCGTCGGCGCTATCGTCGCAGGCGGCGCGTCCGACTCTGGGCTGCAGAAGGCGCTCGCCTTCGTCGCGATCGTGTTCGCGACCGTCAACGTCGTCGGCGGCTTCCTCGTCACCGACCGCATGCTCGAGATGTTCAAGCGCCGGAAGCCAGAGGAATGACGCTCGGCTTCTCCCTCTCCGAGAACGTCGTCGACCTCGCGTACGTCGCGGCTGCGATCGCGTTCGTGATCGGCATCAAGGCGCTGTCCTCGCCGCGGACGGCGCGGCGCGGGAACATGGTCGCCGCCGTCGGCATGGTGATCGCGATCGCGTTCACGCTCACCCTGAAAGAGGTCGACCGCTACTGGTTCGTCGCCGTCGGCCTCGCGGTCGGCGCGACGATCGGCGTCGCGGGCGCCCGCTTCGTGCGGATGACGGCGATGCCGCAGATGGTGGCGCTGCTGAACGGGCTCGGTGGTGGGGCAGCGGCACTCGTCGCGACGGCCGAGTTCGACGCCGTCGCAGGGAAGGACCCCGACTGGAACGTCCTGCTCGCGGCGTCGCTGAGCGTGCTGATCGGGTCGCTCACGTTCTCGGGCAGCATCATCGCGTTCGCCAAGCTGCAGGAACTGCTCACCGGGCGCCCGATCGTGTTCCCGGCGCAGAAGCCGCTCAACGCCGCCCTCGCGGCCGCCGCGATCGGGCTCGGCGCATGGGCGTGGATCGACGAGTCGATGACGGCGCTCGTGCTGCTGATCGTCGTGTCGCTCCTCCTCGGCGCCCTCTTCGTGCTGCCGATCGGCGGCGCCGACATGCCAGTCGTGATCGCGCTCCTGAACGCGTTCTCCGGGCTGTCGGGCGTCGCGACCGGGTTCGTGATCCAGAACAACGCGCTGATCATCGGCGGCGCGCTCGTCGGCGCCTCCGGAACGCTGCTCTCGGTGCTGATGGGCAAGGCGATGAACCGATCGCTCGCCAACGTCTTGTTCGGCGCATTCGGGCAGGTCCAGGCCGGCGCCGGCCAGGCACGCGCCGACGACGGCCGCACCGTCCGCTCGACGACCGCCGCCGACGTCGCCGTCCAGCTCGCCTACGCGCGCAAGGTGATCGTCGTGCCCGGCTACGGCCTCGCCGTCTCCCAGGCGCAGCACGACGTCCGGCAGCTCGCGCAGCTGCTCGAGGAGAAGAACGTCGACGTCGTCTACGCGATCCACCCGGTCGCGGGTCGCATGCCGGGCCACATGAACGTGCTGCTCGCCGAGGCGAACGTCCCGTACGACCAGCTCAAGGAGATGGACCGGGTCAACCCGGAGTTCCCGCAGGCCGACGTCGCGCTCGTGATCGGCGCGAACGACGTCGTCAACCCGGCCGCAAGGAGCGACCCCGGCAGCCCGATCTACGGCATGCCGATCCTCGACGTCGACAAGGCGGCGAGCATCGTCGTGATGAAGCGGTCGATGGCGACCGGCTTCGCCGGCATCGACAACGAGCTGTTCCTCGACGAGAAGACGACGATGCTGTTCGGGAACGCCAAGGACTCGCTCCTCGACCTGATCGGCGCCGTCAAGGAGGCGTAGCAGCGAGACACGGCGCGTCCCGCCGGATTTCGCGATGCTCCACTCACGCTAGGTCGTGCGGCGGCGGAGCGTGGCAGCGCCGGCACCGAGCGCGGCGACCGTGACGCAGGCGACCACGGCGACGTCGACCCAGAAGCGCGCGTCGAGCGGGGCGGCGGCGGTCGCCCGCTCCAGCGCGTCGTACGCGTACGTGAGCGGCAACAGCCACGAGATCGCCTCCAGCCAGGCGGCCATCTCGTCGCGGGGCACGAGGAGCCCGCAGAGCAGGAGCTGCGGGAAGACGAACGCCGGCATGAACTGGACGGCCTGGAACTCGGTGCGCGCGAAGGCCGAGACGAAGAGGCCGAGCGACATCCCGAGGACCGCGTTGCCGACGGCGAGCGCGACGACCGCGACCGGCCGCTCGACCTCGAGGCCGAGCGGCCCGAGCGCGACGACCGAGACGACCACCGCCTGGGCCGCTGCGAGCGCCGCGAACGCGATCGCGTAGCCGACGAGGAGGTCGAGCTTCGCGAGCGGCATCGACATCAGGCGCTCGAGCGTGCCGGACACCCGCTCCCGCAGCATCGTGATCGAGCTGACGAGGAACATCGAGATGAAGGGGAAGATCCCGAGCAGTGGGCCGCCGACGCGCTGGAAGACGTCGTCCCGGGCGGCGAACACCTCGTGGAGGAGCACGACGAGCACCGTCGGGACGCCGATCAGGAGCGCGACCGTGCGCGGGTCGCGCCGGAGCTGCCGCAGCACCCGCGCGGCGACGGCGAGCGTCGTGTGCGCGCTCACACTCCGTCCTCGCCGTCGATCAGCCGGAGGAACGCGCCGTCGAGGTCGTCCGCGCCGGTCTCCTCACGGAGCCGCGCCGGCGTCGACAGCGCGAGCACGCGTCCGGACCGGAGCAGGACGAGGTCGTCGCACCGCTCGGCCTCGTCCATCACGTGGCTCGAGACGAGCACCGTCCTCCCGCCGGCGGCGATCTCGTGGAAGAGCCGCCACAGGTCGCGCCGCAACACCGGGTCGAGCCCGACGGTCGGCTCGTCGAGCACGAGCACGTCCGGCGCCCCGAGCAGTGCGGTGGCCAGGGAGGCCCGTGCGCGCTCGCCGCCGGAGAGAGTGCCGACGACCCGGCCGGCGTGATCGCCGAGCCCGACGGCCTCGATCGCGCCGAGGACACGGTCGCCGTCGGCGCGCAGGATGCTGGCGAAGAAGCGGAGGTTCTCGCGGACTGTGAGGTCTGCGTACACCGAGGGAGACTGGGTGACGTAGGCGACCCGACGGCGGAGCTCGGGCACGCCGGCAGGGAGGCCGAGCACGTCCACGCGGCCGGAGGCGACCCGCTGGACGCCCACGATCGAGCGCATCAGCGTCGTCTTGCCGCTCCCGCTCGGGCCGAGCAGCCCCGTCACCCGCCCCCCGGCCACGTCCAGCGAGACACTGCCAAGCGCCTCCGTCGACCCGCGCACGACCGTGAGGTCCCGGACGACGATCGTCGGCTCCACGTCGTGATTCCACCACGACCCGAGTACGCTTGCGCGGGTGGCCGTTCTCTTCTTCAGCGGGCGCGCGGTCGAGGAGGCCGTCTCACCGCACGAGGCGTACGACGCCGTGCGCGCGGCGTTCGTCGCCCACCATCGTGGCGAGTGGACGATGCCGCCGAAGGTCTACGTCACGAACTACCCGGCCGGGGACTTCCGCGCGATGCCGGCGCTCGGCGGCGGGCACGCACTCCTCAAGTGGGTGACCTCGTTCCCCGGCAATCCGGCTCGGGGCCTCCCGACCGTGACCGGGCTCGTGCTCCTGTCGGATGCGGAGACGGGGCAGCTCGAGGCCGTGCTCGACGCGGCCGCCGTGACCGCTCTGCGCACCGCCGCGGCCGCGGTCGTCGCGGCCGACGTGCTCGCACGACCCGGGGCCTCGTCCGTCGCCGTCGTGGGCTGCGGCGTCAACGGAGCGGAGACCGCCCGGATGCTCGTGGCGCGCGGGCAGCGGCCGCTCCTCTGGGACGTCGACCCCGCGCGCCGCGAGGCGGTCGCCGGGCGTCTCGGCGCCGAGGTCGCGTCGTCCGCCGCAGAGGCGCTCGGCTGCGACGTCGTCGTCACCGTGACACCCGGCACGACCGTGCTCTTCCCCGAGGGGTCGCTCGCGGACGGCCAGCACGTGTCGTTGATGGGAGCGGACGGCCCCGGCAAGGCGGAGGTGGCGATCGGCGAGCTCCGCCGGACACGGCTGTTCTGCGACGACTGGGAGCAGGCCAGCCACGGCGGCGAGCTCGCGGCAGGCGTCGAGGCGGGCCTCGTGGGACGGGACGACGTCACCGACGTCGGCGCGGTGCTCGCCGGCGACGCGGACGGGCGGGGGAGCGCGCGCGAGATCACGCTCTTCGACTCGACCGGCCTCGCGATCCAGGACCTCGCGATCGCGAACGCGGCACTCGCGAAGGCGGGCGAGCTCGACCTGCCGACGATCGCGCTGTAGCGCACGCGGGCGGGGCGCGCCCGCTCGGCCCGACCGGTGGTCGCCGAGCGCGGGGCGCCCATACACCGTGCGTGTCGCCGGCTCGTCGGCGAGCGGCTAGAGCAGCCGCGACGGCTCGAAGTGGTCGAGCAGCGGGTCGCGGTCGCCGAGCACCGCCCGGGCGACGAGCTGTCCGCAGAGGAAGCCGAGCACGTTGCCGTGCCCGGAGTAGCCGGCCGACACCCACAGCCGCTCCCGACCGGGAACCTGCCCGACGACCGGGAGGAAGTCGAGGACGAGCCCGAAGATGCCGGCCCACCGGTAGTCCACGCGCAGCGGCCGGCCGGCGAGCGATGCGACGAACCCCTCGAGCGCGTCGAGGAGGGCCGGTGTCGTCTCCTCGACGTCCGTGAACTCGGTCTCGAGCGACGTGTCGCGGAACCCACCGGCCACGATCCGCCCGTCCGGTGTCTGGTGCCAGTAGTCGAAGCCGTGCCGTCCGTAGTGCGGAACCTCGAACCACCGCTCCTCGATCGGCTCCGTCGCGATCACCTGCCCGCGTGTCGGCACGATCAGCCCTTCGAGCTCTCCCAGGAGGTGACTCGGGTACCCGTCGGTGCAGACGATCACGACGGCGTCGCCGACGTCGTCGAGCGACACCACGCGCTCGTGCTCGCGGATCTCGACGCCCGCCTCGGCGGCGAGGCCGGCGAGGCGGCGGACCCAGCGCACGGGCTGCAGGGCGGCGTCCGTCGGATGCCGCAGCGCACCCGCGTACCGCCCGTGGAGCGGGCCGTCCAGCTCGTCGATCCACTCCGCGGCGAAGCCGTCCTCGTGCAGGGCCGCGAACTCGGCCTCGAGCTCGGTGCGCTCCTCGTCGTCCACGGCGATCCGCAGGCTGCCGACCCGGCGCAGCGCATCTCCGGCGAGCGCCTCCATCTCGTCGATCGCCACCTCCGTCGCGCGCCACAGCATCCGTGCCGCATCGCCGCCCATCGAGGAGCGCATGACGTCGTAGGGAGCCGAGCCACCGCGGAGCGCGAACCCCCCGTTGCGCCCACTGGCGCCGGCGGCGACCTCACGGGCGTCCTGGAGCCTGACGCGAAGCCCGGCCGCGGCCAACGTCACGGCGCACGAGCAGCCGGTGACCCCGCCGCCGACGACGAGCACGTCGGGTGGGCGGTCGAGCCGCGACACGCGCCGCGGTGGAGCGGGTTCGGCGAGCCACAGCGAGGGCACCGCGCGATCCTAGACGGTTGCGCGACGGACGATCCCGTCATCCGTCACCACGAAGGACGCGAGCTCGAGCTCGACGAGCGCCGCCGCGACGAGCCCGGCGTCGAGGCCGCAGCGTCTGGCGATCTCGTCGATCGTCGCCGGGCCGGCGCCGACCGCATCGAGCACCGTCGCCGCCGGGCCGCGCGGCGGCTCGGCGAGGCCGTCTGCCCGCTCCAGGCCGATCGCCTCGAGCACGTCTTCCGGTGACGTCACGGGGACTGCCCCGAGGCGGAGGAGGGCGTTCGTGCCCGCCGAGAGGGCGGACGTGATCTCGCCCGGCACGACGAGCACCTCCCGCCCCTCCTCGAGCGCGAAGTCGGCCGTGATCAGCGCTCCCGAGCGCGTCCGTGCCTCCACGACGACCGTCGCCGCACACAGGCCGGCGATGATCCGGTTCCGGGCCGGGAAGCGCCACGGCGCGGGCTCCACACCGGCCTCGTACTCCGACACGATCACTCCACCGGCGGCGGTGATGCGACGGGCGAGATCCCCGTGTGCCGCCGGATAGTCGCGGTCGATCCCGCAGCCGAGCACGGCGACGGTCGGGCCGCCCGCCTCGAGCGCCCCCCGGTGGGCCTCTCCGTCGATGCCACGCGCGAGCCCGCTCACCACGACCGCGCCGGCACCGGCGAGCTCGCGTGCGAGGGTTCGTGCGACTGCCCGCCCGTAGCCCGAGCAGGCACGTGCACCGACGACGGCGACCGCCGTCCGCGAGAGGAGCGCTGGGTCGACGTCGCCGCGGAACCAGAGCGACGCCGGCGGGTCGTGGATCGCGGCGAGCAGCGGCGGGTATCCCCTGTCGCCGCGGCGCACACGACCGAACGTCATGCCGCCCGGAGCTCGGAGGGAGCCCGGTACGAGAGCGCCTCGGCCACGTGCTCGGGCTGCACGGCAGACGTACCGGCGAGGGCCGAGATCGTCCGGGCGACGCGTGCGACGCGTGCCCGCCCCCGACCCGAGAGGGGCACCCGGTCGACGGCCCGGTCGAGCAACTCCGTCGCCGCCGGGGTCCTCCGCGGCGGCTCCCGTCCCAGCCTGTCCACGGCCGCCGCGACGCGCTCGCGGACGACCGACGACGCCTCACCCGGAGGAGCCGCGAGCTGCTCCGCACGCGGGCGCGGCATCGCCACCACGAGGTCGAAGCGGTCGAGGAGGGCCCGCGAGAGCCGCTCACGGTGCGCAGCGAGACGCGCCGCACTGCACGAGCACTCGAGGGCGTGATCTCCGCGCCCGCCGCAGGGGCAGAGGTTCATGGTGCCGACGAGCCGGAACCGGGCCGGGAAGACGGCACGACCGCCCACGCGGGCCACCGCGACGACACCGTCCTCGAGCGGTTGGCGGAGCGCCTCGAGCACCGACCGCGGGAACTCCGGCAGCTCGTCGAGGAGGAGAACGCCACGGTGCGCGAGGCTGACCTCACCGGGCCGCGGGTTGATTCCGCCGCCGATCACCGCGGCAGCCGAGGCCCCGTGGTGAGGGGCCCGGAAGGGCGGTGTGTCGAGCAGCACACGGTCGGTGGGAAGCAGGCCCGCGACCGAGTGGATCCGGGTCACCTCGAGGGCCTCGACGCGGCTGAGAGGCCGGAGGAGCGACGGCAGCCGGCGCGCCAGCATCGTCTTGCCCGTGCCCGGAGGACCCGCGAGGAGGAGGTTGTGCCCACCCGAGGCCGCGAGCTCGAGCGCTCGGCGCGCTCGCTCCTGCCCGCGGACGTCGGCGAGGTCGGGCACGGCCGCCGGCCCGCTCGCTGCGTCGGCGGGGGCCGCGGCATGCACCTCGACCTCGCCACGGAGGTACGCGACGGCTTCCGCGAGATGACGCACGGGCATCGCCTCGACACCTGCGAGCGCCGCCTCCGGTGCCGAGCACGCCGCACAGAGCACGCGGCGGAGCCCGTGCGCAGCGGCACCCTCCGCCACGGCGATCGTGCCCGGGACGGGACGCACACGCCCGTCGAGGGCGAGCTCACCGACGCACGCGTGCTCGAGGAGGCGCTCCGCGGGGAGCTGTCGCGACGCGGCGAGGACGGCGAGGGCGATCGGCAGGTCGAACCCCGATCCCTCCTTGCGGAGACCGGCCGGGGCGAGGTTGACCGTGATGCGTGCGTCGGGCCAGTCGAGGAGCGAGGACGCGACACCGCTGCGCACACGATGCTTCGCCTCCTGGCACGCGCGGTCGACGAGCCCGACGACCGTGAAGCCGGGGATGCCGCGCGGCAGGTGCGCCTCGACCTCGACGCGCCGGGGCTCGAGCCCGACGAGGGCGAACGTGACGGCACGTGCGAGCACACGGCCGACGCTACGCGGTGAGCTCGGCCCGTTGTGTGCCCTCCTCGGGCCGGAAGTGTGACGGGGGCGCGTGTGCGCCCCCGTCACGTCGTCTGCTCAGCCCTTGTAGCAGAGCACGTAGAGGGTGAACGTGCTCGACTGCCCGCTGTCGTTGCCGCCGCGCGCCGTGAAGCCGACCACGTTGCCTCCACTCAGGACGGGGCGCATCTGCACGACGAAGAGCTCGAGGTCGTTCCCGTCGTCGGACCAGCTCGTCCCGGCGGAGATCGCCTTCTCGTCGGAATCGCAGTTCCTCGAGACCGCGCGTGTGACGTACTCGCCGTTCTCGCCGGTGCCACCCTGGATCGTCACCTGAGCGGTGCGAACCGTGACCGAGCCGAACGTCCCCGGGTCGCCCTTGTCGCCCTTGTCGCCCTTGTCGCCCTTCGCGCCGGGCGGACCGGCGGGCAGCTGACCCGGTGCGAAGTCCTCGGCGAACAACGAGCCGTTGCGCACCTTCGCGCTCGTGACGGCACCGTTGCGGAGATCGGTGGTGGCGACCTGCCCGTTCCGGATCTTCGCCGAGGTGACGGCGTTGTTCCGGATCTTCGCCGTCGTGACCGCGTTGTTCTTCAGGTTGACAGTGCCGACGCTGTTCCGCGGAACGGCTGCGACGGTCGCGATCCCCGTGCCGCTCAGCGCAACGAGCAACGCAATGCACGCAACGACCATGGCCGGCGAGGGCCGGCGGCGAAGGAGTGTGCGCATGTCTTCCTCCCTGTTCGGTTCACGTCGACCGTAGCGGCCGCGTCGGCGTCTCCCGGGAGGACTTGACCGAATCCTTTCATCTCGCCCCCCGCACGAGGGGCCCGCCGGGTCAGGTCGTGACGAGGATCGACTCGAAGTACTCGCCGGCGCGTCGGCCGGTGCGGCGGTTGACGTGCCGCTCGAGCCGCTCCTCGAGGTGGAGCCCCGCCTGCCGGAGCACCTCGGGGTAGAGCTCGCGTCGGTCGTTGACGACGATGCAGAGTGGCGACCCCGGACGAAGCGCGGCGCGCGCCCTCCGGAGCACCCCCGCCACGCCCTCGACGTAGGCGGCGATCGCGGCACGTCCCGTCCCGTGGAGGGGCGAGCCGAGCTCGCGGTCGCGATGCTCGTCGAGCCCGAGCAGTGCGTAGGCGTACCGATGCTGGCCGTGGTAGTCGATCAGGCCCGGGTACGGAGGGGACGTGATCACCGCGTCACAGACGCCGGGCAGGCCGACGTCCTCGGCGTCGCCGTGCACGACCTCGGCGATCCGCTGCTCGGACCGGGCCGCGGCGAACGACTCGATGCGCGCGAGGGTGTCGAGCGTGTACCGGAGGAGGAAGCGCCGGGCCGATGCCACGGGCGTGCAGGTGCGCTTGTGCTTGTGGCACCAGTAGGGATCGCGCTGCGGCGAGCGGGGGAAGTCGAGGTCGAAGTGCGTCGTCCGGCGCGCGGAGCGAGCGGCGCGGGCGAGCACGACCCGCAGCACGTCCGCCGATCCCACCTGCTCGACGAGCGATCGGAAGTGCAGCAGCTCCTCCGCCGCCTCCGGGGCGTACCACTCGCGCACGAACGCGGGCGCGCCCGCTGGGGTGCGACCCCGCGGCCTGAAGGCGGCGGCCTCGTCGTGCGCCCACAGGAGGTCGCGTCGCAGGACGTCGAGGTTGTAGGGCCGCGTCTTCACCCGCATCAGGAGACAGTTGAACGCGGCGATGTCCACACCCACGGCGTCGTGGCCGGACTCGAGCGCCTGCACGAGCGTCGTGCCGGAGCCGGCGAACGGGTCGAGCACCCTCCCTCCGGGCGTGACGTACCGATCGAGGAGCGCCTCGACCAGCTGCGGGACGAACTTGCCGAGGTACGGGTGCAGGCGGTGGACGTGCTTCGTCCGCTCACGCTCGGGGAGCTGCGCCTCCGACCACGAGAGCGACGGGTCGACTCCGTCGAGCTCGCCGTACAGTGCCTCCTGGGTGACGGCCATGCGCCCGAGTTCGACGCCGTCGGTACGAGGTCCTCTCGCGCGGACGCGCATCGCCCAGCCGTCGCCCGCGGGACGACACCCACCGGGAGTCAGGCCGTCGGCACGGGGCCGAACCGTGCCCGTGCGCGCCCGCCTACACGATCCCGTCGTCCGGAAGCCGCCGGACGCGTCCGCCCTCGACCGCCGCCACCTCGAACCGGACGGCGAGGTCGGCGAGCGCCGGATGTGCTGCGAGCCAGGCGGCGGCCGCCCGGCGGACGCGCCTGCGCTTCTCCGCGTCCACCATCTCCGCCGGAGTGCCGAAGCGGCCGCCCCGCTTCTCCTTCACCTCGCAGAACACGAGGCGCCGGCCCCGGCGGAGCACGAGATCGAGCTCGTAGCCGCCTGCCCGCGCGTTCGCGTCGAGCACCGTGTAGCCGCGCAGACGATAGTGGCGGGCGGCGCGACGCTCGCCGGCGTTCACCCGGCGCGGACCGCGACGAGTGCGTCCTGCCGTCCGTAGGCCCTGGCGTTGAACGAGCGCCGGTGCTGTGCGCACGGCCCGTGCTCGTGGACGGCGGCCGTGTGCACCGGGGTGATGTAGCCGACGTGCGAGGAGAACCCGTCCCGCGGGGACAGGGCGTCGAGCCTCCGCATGATCCGATCACGGGTCACCTTCGCGACGATCGAGGCGGCGGCGATCGCGGCCGACTTCGTGTCGCCGTCGACGATCGCCCGGTGCGGCGGCGCCTCGTCACCGAGGCGGAACCCGTCGACGAGGCAGGCCTCCGCCGGCGGGGCGAGGTCGGTCAGGACCGAGCGCAGGGCGGCCAGGTTCGAGCGGTGGAGCCCCTTGCGGTCGATGTCCGCGGCGGAGACGACGCGCACGGAGACCCGCGTCGCCGACGCGAGCACGGCGGAGAAGAGCCGCTCCCGGTCATCGGGTGACACCTGCTTCGAGTCGTTGAGCCGTGCGAGCGGACGGACCCGCGGGCCACGCAGTGTCTCGTAGTCGAACAGCACGCCGGCTGCCACGAGCGGCCCGGCGAGCGGGCCACGACCCGCTTCGTCCGCCCCCGCGACGAAGCGAACACCGAGTCGCCGGTCATGACGGAGGAGGCGCTGACCAGGGCTCGTCGGGGGCATCGGCCCGAGGATATCGCCGCATTCCGGACGGGACCGCATCCGCTCCGTGCCGCGTTCGAGGCGTGACGTCAGGCGGGCAGCACGCACCCGGCCCGGCGCGTGTCGAGCGTCACCTCTGCGTTCCCGTCGCGGACGGTCACGCGGAACCAGTCGCAGTCGCCGTCGTCGCGGGCGACCGCGCAGATGTAGACGGACGTCGACTGCTCCACGAACCACGGCCGCGGATTCCCGGTGCAGCGGATGTCGTCGGCGTCGTATCCCTCCAACCCGACGACGTGACGTGCGACGACGGCCCGGGCGGCCCGCTGCTCGGGACGCTCGCCCGCGCACGCGGTCGCGACCAGCACGAGCGGAACGAGGGCGACGAGCGCGAGAGCGGGTCGCGACACGCTCTCACGGTAGCCCGGGAAGGGACGACCGGGCTAGGACTGGCGCAGCTCGCGAACGCGCGCCTTCTTGCCGACGCGCCCCCGCAGGTAGTAGAGCTTCGCGCGATTCACGTCGCCGATCGCGGCGACCTCGAGCTTCTCGATCTTGGGCGAGTGGAGCGGGAACGTCCGCTCGACGCCCACGCCGAACGAGTTCTTGCGCACGGTGAAGGTCTCCCGCGCCCTCGACCCCTGCCGCTTGATGCAGATGCCCTCGAACACCTGCACCCGCTGCCGGGTGCCCTCGATCACCTTGAAGTGCACGCGCAGCGTGTCTCCCGCCTTGAAGCGGGGCAGGTCGCTGCGCAGCTGACGCTGCTCGATGCTCTCGATGATCGTGCCCATGATGAGGAGGCCCCTGGTGGATCGGCGGGCCGCGGATGATAGCGCATCGCGCGGGAGCAGGCGCGGCACCGGCCCGCGGCTGCGGGGCGGGCGGCACGGGGTCGTCGCACGGCCGCCCTCCACGAGGTGCCCGCCGCGGGCGGCGCGGTCAGTGGAGAGAGAGGCGGTTCGGAGGCCAGTAGGTCGCGAAGACCTTCCCAATGATGTTCTCCTCGGGCACCGCCCCCCACTCGCGCGAGTCGCACGATGCCTCGCGGTTGTCCCCCATCACGAAGTACCTGCCCTGGGGCACCCTCACCGGGCCGAACGTCGAGCCGAGCTGCCGTCGGCCCGCCTCGACGTACGGCTCGTTCAGCTGCCGCCCGTTGATGAAGACGTAGGCGTCGCCCCGGACGAGTCGGATCTCCAGCCTCTCGCCCGGAAGCCCGACGATGCGCTTGACGAACGTCCCGCCCGCACCGCAGCGCTCCTGTGCCTGCGGGGGCGTGTCGAAGACGATGATGTCGCCCCGCCGGGGATCGCGCAGGTGGTAGATGAACCGGTTCGCGAGCACGCGGTCCGAGAACCGCGCCTCGCAGCCGCTCGCCGGCTGGGCACAGTGGAGTGTCGGCTCCATCGACGACGACGGGATGCGGTACGGGTTGACGACGTAGGCCTTGATGAGCAGGACGATCGCGACCGCGCCGACGATCGTGACGACCCAGTCGAGCGTGATCCGGAGCGGCCGCGGGAGGCGACGGAACAGCCGATCGACCGGGTTCCGCGAGTGGTGCTCACGCTCGGCCGACGGAGGCAGTGGCGGCATGCCCAGGGGCATCCCATCGTCCGTCGTGTCGGCAGCGGGCGGCTCCGCGGGCGTCGTCGGCCAGCCGGGAGGCGCGCTCGGACCGGGGCCGTCCTCGGTCTCCGGCCGTGCGGGCACGCCCACGCCGGCCTCGTCGGAACGAGGCGGAGGGAGCGGCGCCGCCTGCCCGTCCTCGTCGTCCGGCAGGCGGTGCGGAGGGCCGTAGAGGTCGTGCTCGCTCACGCCGGGCTCCGGATGCCGCTCTGCTCACGCCGCCACGTCGCGATGCGCGCGTGGTCACCCGAGCGCAGAACATCGGGCACCGCCCAGCCGCGGAACACCGCCGGGCGCGTGTAGTGCGGGTACTCGACACCGCCTGCAAGCGCGACGGAGAAGCTCTCGTGCTCGCCCGATCCGTCGGCGAGCGCCCCCGGCAGGCGACGCGCGATGGCGTCCACGAGCACCATCGCGGGCAGCTCTCCACCGGAGAGGATGAACGGCCCGATCGACACGGCATCCGTGCAGAGGTACTCGACGATCCGCTCGTCGAAGCCCTCGGAGCGGGACGAGAGAAGCGCCACGTGCGGCTCCTGGGCGAGCTCCTCCACGAGCGGCTGGTCGAGCGCGCGCCCGGAGGGCGTGAGGGCGATCACGCGTCGGGGCAGGCGGTCGCCGTAGAGGCCGTCGAGGGCGGCGGCCACGACGTCGACGCGGAGCACCATCCCCGGACCACCCCCGTAGGGCTCGTCGTCGACCTGGCCCCCGCGGAGCGGAGACGTGTCGCGATAGCCGAGCAGCCGCAGCTCGAGCTCGTCGCCGAGGACGTTGGCGATCGGCGGATGCTCCGTCATCCAGGCGAACGCATGGGGGATCTGGGTGAAGACGTCGAGACGCACGGCGATCCAGCGTAGCCGTCGCGCTCGTCAGACTGCGTACTCGGACACGATCACGACCCGGCGTCCGGCGAGGTCGACCTCGCGCACGGCGTCCTCGATCATCGGGACGAGCGCGCCGGAGTCGAGCACGAGGTTGTCGTTCGCGACGCCCTCGAGGACGTCCGCGACGTGCCCGAGGCGCGCCCCCGACTCGTCCACCACGTCGAGGCCGACGAGCTCGTGCACGTAGAAGTGCCCCGGCGCGGGCGGCGGGAGGTCGTCTGCCGCGACCGAGAGCGTCGTTCCGCGCTCCACGGGGCGGTCGAGCTTGATCGCCCGCCGACCGCCCCCGACGCGGCGGGAGAGCGTGATCGTCGCCTCTGCCCCGTCCACCCGCAGCGTCGCACCGACCTCGTAGCGACGAGGATCGGCGCTCGCGCGCTCGACCACGAAGGCGCCGTCGACGCCGTGCGGCCTGCCGACCCGGCCTACCGGGACGAGGTGCGGTGCCGCCATCTAGCCGGCGATCTCGAGCACGATGCGGTGACCCGAGCGTCCGCTGCTCGTCCGGACGAGGGTGCGCAGCGAGCGCGCCGTCCGTCCCTGACGCCCGATCACCTTGCCGACGTCCTCCGGGGCGACCGAGAGCCGGAGGACGGTCGCTCCGTCCTCCTCCGCGGCCTCGACACGGACGGCGTCGGGATCGTCGACGAGCCCCCGGGCGATCCAGGCGAGCAGCTCCTCCACCGTGCCCCCGCTACTGGATGCCGGCGGCCTTGATGAGGCGCTGCACGGGCTGCGACGGTTGCGCGCCCTTGGCGATCCAGTCCTTCACCTTCGCCTCGTCGAGCTCGATCGTGGACGGATCGGTCTGCGGGTTGTAGCGGCCGATGATCTCGATGAAGCGCCCGTCACGCGGCGACCGCGAGTCGGCGACCACGACCCGGTAGATCGGGTTCTTCTTCGAGCCGACGCGCGTCAGCCTGATGCGTACTGCCATGTCCCTCTCTTCTCTCGTCTCGTGAACGACCGTGAATGATGCCTGACGCGGGCGGCCCTCATGCGACTCCCGTCCGTCGGCTCACTGCCGGACGCCGCCGCGGAGTTCGGGAGGGAGCGCCGGGAGCTTCCCCTTCCCCATCTGCCGCATCATCTTCTCCATCTGCTTCCGGGCCTGGAGGAGGCGGTTCACCTCGTCGATGCTCGTCCCGCTGCCCGCGGCGATCCGCCGCCTCCGCGGCCCGTTGATCACGTGTGGCGTGCGCCGCTCGTGAGGGGTCATGGAGAGGACGATCGCCTCGACCCGTGCCATCTGCCGCTCGTCGATCTCGAGGTCGCCGAGTTGCTGGCCGACGCCCGGGATCATCTTCAGGACGCCCTTGACGGGGCCCATCTTCCGCACCATGCGGTAGCTGGCGAGGAACTCGTCGAACGTGAACTCACCGGCCTGGAGACGTCGCTCGAGCTCCTCCTGCTCGTCCTCGGCGACCGCCGCCTCGGCCCGCTCGATCAGGGTCAGCACGTCGCCCATGCCGAGGATCCGCGACGCCATCCGGTCGGGGTGGAAGACCTCGAGCTGGTCGAGCTTCTCCCCGGTCGACGCGAACATCACCGGCCGACCGGTGATCGCCTTCACGGACAGGGCAGCTCCGCCGCGGGCGTCGCCGTCGAGCTTCGTGAGCACGACGCCGTCGAACGCGATCCGCTCCTGGAAGGCGGTCGCGACGTCGACGGCGTCCTGACCCGTCATCGCGTCGAGCACGAGCACCACGTCGAGCGGCTTGACCGCGTCGCGGACGCGGACGAGCTCGTCCATGAGCGCCTCGTCGACGTGCAGGCGCCCCGCGGTGTCCACGAGGACGACGTCGCACCCGTCCGCGGTGGCGCGCTCGAGGCCGCTGACCGCCGCCTCGACCGGATCCTGCGTCTCGGCACGGTAGACGGGAACGCCGATCTGCTTGCCCAACTGCTCGAGCTGGTCGATCGCGGCGGGGCGCTGGAGGTCGGCGGCCACGAGCGCCGGCGCCTTTCCCTCCCGCTTGCGCAGATGGAGCGCGAGCTTCGCGCACGCGGTCGTCTTGCCCGAGCCCTGGAGGCCGCAGACGAGGATCACGGTCGGCGGGCGCCCGAACACGAGCTTCGCGTCGGAGGCGCCCATCAGCTCCGTGAGCTCCTCGTGGACGATCTTCACGACCTGCTGCCCGGCATCGAGGCCTCTGAGCACGTCCTGGCCGAGCGCCCGCTCCCGCACGTCGGCGACGAAGCTCTTCACGACCTCGAAGTTGACGTCCGCCTCGAGCAGGGCGAGCCGGACCTCGCGCATCGCGCGCGAGACCGACTCCTCGTCGAGGCGTCCACGCCCGCGCACGTCTCCGAGCGCCGACTGCAGCCGACCTGCAAGCGTGTCGAACATCGCCGTCAGTGTACGGAGCGCGACGAGGTCGGCCGGGGAGCCGGGTGCCCGAGGGCTACAGCGGCGCGCTGCCCGAGCGCGCCGGGATCGACACGGCGCCGATCCGGCCGATCGTGTCGAGATCGGGCGCGAAGACGTTGTGGAGCTGCGCGACGTCGATGCTCACGTCGGCCCTGATGCCGAGCTGGGACAGGGTCGGCCGCAGCCGCTGCTCGAGGAACGCCTCGGCGGCGGATGCGGTCTGGAACAGGTCCACGACGTTGATGCCGTCGTGTGCCTCCGCAGCGACGTGCAGAATCGAGCCTGCGGCGGGGTTCGCGTCGAGGTCGAGGTGGGACATCAGCTCCTCGTAGCGGTTGCCGGAGAGCCCCGGGAAGTGCACGAACATGGCGACTGCCATAGCCCACCTCATTCGATTCGGCGTGGTCGCGGACAGCGTAGAGGCCGGTGCAGACGACGGCGCGCGGGCTCAGGGCGCCCCGACGAGCGCGCGCGCGAAGTCGAGCGCGTCGAACGGCCGCAGGTCGTCGATCCCCTCCCCGATCCCGACGAGCTTGACGGGCAGCTGCTGCTCGTGCGCGATCGCGATCGCGACTCCCCCCTTCGCCGAGCCGTCGAGCTTCGTCAGGGCGACGCCCGTGACGCCGACCGCCTCGCCGAAGAGCCGGGCCTGCTGGAGCGCGTTCTGTCCCGTGGTCGCGTCGACGACGAGCAGTGTCTCGTGCGGCGCCCCGTCGGCCCGCGACGCGATCACCCGCCGAACCTTGCCGAGCTCCTCCATGAGGTTCGCCTGCGTGTGCAGGCGGCCGGCGGTGTCGACGATCACCACGTCCTTTCCTCGCGCCCGCCCGGCCTCGATCGCGTCGAAGGCGACGGACGCCGGATCCGCTCCTCTCGCGCCGCCCACGAAGTCGGCCCCGGATCGCTCGGCCCAGATCTCGAGCTGCTCCTCGGCGGCCGCGCGAAACGTGTCGGCGGCGCCGAGCAGCACGGACCGGCCGTGCCGCCGCAGCTGGTGCGCGAGCTTCCCGATCGTCGTCGTCTTGCCGGTGCCGTTGACACCGACGACGAGCACGACGCTCGGCGGGCCTTCGTGGACGGCCAGCGTCGGCGGCTCGCCGAGGAGGGCCGCGACCTCGTCGGCGAGTGCCGCCTCGAGGCCCTGGATCGATCCACGCGCCTCCAGCCGCCGCACGATCTCGGCCGTCGCGGGGACGCCGACGTCGGCCCGGATCAGCGCCTCCTCCAGGCGCTCCCACGCCTCGTCGTCGTTCGGATCGAACGCCGTCGGGACGATCTGCTCCGCGAGGGCGCGGCGACTCTTCGCCAGCGAGTCGCGCATCCGCGCCAAGAAGCCGGTGCGCTCGGGCTCGTCGACCGCGGGGTCGGCGGCGTCGCCCAGCAGCTCTGACCAGGTCCGGCTCATCGTCGGCCGCGAGCCTCGCGGGCCGGTGCGCCGCACCGCGCCGGGAGCGGCGACCAGCGACCGCTAGGCGATCGCGGCTGCATGCTCGTGCCGCGGCAGCCGACGGGAGACGATCTGGGAGATGCCGTCGCCGCCCATCGTCACGCCGTAGAGGACGTCCGCGGCCTCCATCGTGCGCTTCTGGTGCGTGATCACGACGAACTGCGCGCGGTCCGCGTAGCGGCGCAGGAGCTCCACGAAGCGTGCGATGTTCGTGTCGTCGAGTGCCGCCTCGACCTCGTCGAGCAGATAGAAGGGGCACGGCTTCGCGAGGAAGAGCGCGAACAGGAACGAGATCGCGCCGAGCGCCTTCTCGCCGCCGGAGAGCAGCGAGAGCCGCGTGATGCGCTTTCCGGCCGGGCGCAGCTCGACCTCGATCCCAGGCTCCGCCCCCTCGTCGTCGGGCTCGACGAGCCGGAGCCACCCCTCGCCGCCGGGGAACAGCGTCTCGGCGACCTCGGTGAAGTTGGCCGACACCGCGGCGAAGGTCTCGTCGAAGCGTCGGGTGACGGTCTCGGCGAGATCGTCACGGAGCTGCTCGAGCTCGTGGAGCGACTGCTCGAGGTCCTCGCGCTGGGTGGAGAGCTCCTCCAGACGCTCCTTCTCCGCCGCGTACTCCTCCTTCGCGAGCGGGTTGACGCGGCCGAGCGCCTCCCGCCTCGATTCGAGCCGCTCCGCTCGCGCGGCGAGCTCCTCGCGCGGGCCCTCGGGCACGTCCGCGTCGGTGCCCTCGGGGACCGACGCGCGCGCCGCCGCGTGACGACGACGCGCCTCGTCCGCCTCGCCGTCCAACCGGGCGATCTCCACCTCGATGCCGGTGAGCCTCTCGTTCGCCTCGTCGGCCGCGGCACGCAGCTCGACCTCTGCGGCGCCGAGGCGTCGCAGCTCGGTGCCGAGCTCCGAGGCACGGGCGGCGCCGGCATCGGCCCGGGCGCGGACGGGCGCCTGGAACCGCTCCGCCAGCGCGACCGCGCGGTCGAGCGAAGCGTCGAGAGCCGTGGTGATCGCTCCGAGGCGTCGAAGGAGGTCGGGATCCGCGCCCATCCGGCCGGGGGCGCGCGCGACGAGCGCCGCCTCGGCCACCCGTGCCCGGTCGGCGGCCTCGCGCGCCACGTGTTCCGCCGCCTGCGCCGCCTCCCTGGCAGCCGCGGCCTCGTCGACGAGCGCCTCGAGATCCGCCGCGGCGTCGACCGCCACCCGCTCGGCGGAGCCGCCGAGTCGGGCGACGACGACCTCGGCCGCCTGGGCGCGACCGGCGGCATCGGCCGCCTCGCGACGGGCAACCGTCTCCAGCTCGGTGAGCCGGCGGAGCTCGGCGCCGAGCGACGCCGATCGGTCACGGCCGGCGGCGACCTGTGCGGCCAGCGGGGCCTCGAACCTGTCGACGACGGCGGCCGCGCGCGCGAGCAGTCCCTCGAGCCCCTCCGCGCTGCGGGAGAGTCGTGCGAGGAGCGCGGGATCGGACGCGCGCTCTCGCAGGTGGGCAACGGCCCGGTAGGCCTCCTCCGCGGCCGCGGCGGCCTCCGCGGCCGTCGTCGCGGAGCGGTCGGCCGCGTCGGCGCGCCCGGCGAGCTCCGCGACCTCGGCTGCGAGCGCGCCGCGGCGGGACTCCATCTCGAGCAGCACCGCCTCCGCGGTCTCGCCGGCGAACCAGAGCTCACCGCGGCCGGGGTCGTACCCGAATCCCTCCTCCGTCACCGAGGGCACACGTGCGTCGAGCAGCGCGTCGAGCGGCACGACCGGGAGCCCTGCGACGAGATCTGCGGGATCGCGCCCGGCGAGGACGAGGACGCTCCCGAGGCCGCCGTCGCGCGCGCGCCGGAGCAGGTCGAGCCCGGCGCGGGCGTCCTCCGCGAGCACGGCGGACGCACGGGCTCCGAGCGCCGCCGCGATCGCGCGCTCACGGCCCGGCTCCACGTCGAGCGCCGTGATCGCCAGCCGCTCGCCCGCCTCCGCGAGCGCCCGTGCGGCCGGCGGAATCCCCTCACGCTCGGCGAGCGCGCGCTCGAGGGCGGCCAGCCGCTCCCGGGCCGACCGCGTGCGCTCGGCGAGCTCGTCACGGTCGCTCGCGGCAGCCCGCGCAGCGTCGCGCGCCTCGTTCGCCGCGCGCTCGAGCTCCGCAGGGGACGGCTCGCCACGGGCGGCCCGTGCCCTGGCGGCGTCGTGCTCGTCGCGCAGCGACGAGGCGAGGGCGGCGGCGTTCTCGCCACGGGCCGCGATCTTCCCGCGCGCGGCTCCGAGCGCGACCAGCCCCCGGCCCGCGCTCTCCTGGCCTCCGTCGATCTCCGAGAACGCCTGCTCGAGCTCCTCGCGCTCCCGACGCAGGGCATCGAGTCGTGCCTCTGCCTCCCGAACGGCCACGCGTTCGGCCGCGGCGAGCCGTGCGTGTGCGTGGCGGCTGCGCTCGGCCGCCTGGCCACTGGCCTGGGCGAGGTCGCGCGCCTCGGCGGCCGCCGTCCGGGCGGCGTGCTCGAGCGCCCGAACCGCGGCGTCGTCGCGACCGGCGAGCGCGCGCAGGGCTTCCGTCACGTCCTCCTCGAGTCGTGTTGCGAGCTCTGCCGCCGTCTCACGCCGAATTGCGAGTCGCTCGGCGGCGCCCTGGAGCCGGTAGAGCGAGCCGAGCGCTGTCTCACGGCGTCCGGCGGCATCGGAGAGCTCCTCCTCCGCCGACTCTCGCTCGGCGAGGAGGGCCCGCAAGCGCTCCTGCGTCCCGCGCCGCGCGAGCTGCGCACCCTGCCGGACGTCGTCGGCCGCCGCTCGACGGTCGGCGATCCCCTCGAGATCGAGCGCCGCCACGCGGGCGCGCAGGACCGCGATCTCGACCGCGAGCTTCTCGGCGCGCTCGGCGGCCGTGGCCTGGAGGGCGAGCGGGCGGAGGCGCTTGCGCACCTCGTCTTCGACGTCGCGAGCGCGCTCCACCTGAGCGGCGACGCGCGCGAGCTTGAGCTCCGCGCGGTGCTTGCGTTGCTTGAACTTGCCGAGCCCGGCCGCCTCCTCGACGAGCGCCCGGCGGTCGGCGGGCTTCGACGCGAGCACCGCGTCGACCTTGCCCTGCGAGACGATCGAGTGCATGGAGCCCCCGAGGCCCACGTCGGCCAGCAGCTCGACGAGGTCCGTGCGGCGCACCGGGGTCCGGTTGACGAGGTACTGACCCTCGCCTCCCCGGATCAACCGCCGTGCGATCGAGATCTCCGCGTAGTCGAGCTCGCCGCCGAACGCGCCGTCCTCGTTGTCGAAGAGGAGCTCGACCTCGCAGTGCTCGGCCGGCTTCGACGCGCCGCCGCCGGCGAACAGGACGTCGTCGGGCTTCTCGGCGCGCAGCGCCGACGGGGTCAGCGACCCGGCCGCCCAGACGATCGCGTCGGCGACGTTGGACTTGCCCGAGCCGTTCGGCCCGACGACGACGGCGACGCCCGGCTCGAGCTTCACCTCGACCGGATCCGGGAACGACTTGAAGCCGCGGATCTTGATGCTCCGCAGATGCATGCGAGCGCGAGGCTATCCGGTGCGGCGGACGGTCCGACGCTCGCAGCAGGCCCGCTACGCCGCGGGGCGTTGGCCCGGGACGGGCTGGCGCAGCGTCGTCCAGTGGAAGCCGTGCTCGGGAGGAAGCCGCATTCCGGACTCGAGCAGGCGGACGACGTAGTCGCCGTCGAGTGCCGGGGCATAGAGGTAGCCCTGGCCCAGACCGACCCCGAACTCCCGAAGGGCCTCGGCCTGCGCCTCGCGCTCGACTCCCTCGCCGACGACCTCGAGCCCGAGCGATCGGGCAAGGCCGACGATCATCGTCACGAGCTTTCGATCGTCCGCGTCGTCCACGAGCCGCTCGACGAAGGGCTGGGGCACCTTGAGCACGTCGAGCGGGAAGTCGCCGAGACGGCTGAGCGACGAGTACCCGGTCCCGAAATCGTCGATCGCGACGCGGACGCCCAGCTCACGGAGGGCGCCGAGGTGCTCGATCGCCTCGCGGAAGCCGACGCTCACTTCGTGCTCGGTGACCTCGAGCGTGACGAGCGAGGGGTCGAGATGGAAGGTGGACACGGCCGCCCAGACGTCGTCGACGAGGGTCGGGCTGGCGACGTCGACGGCCGACAGGTTGATCCACACCTCGACCCGCCTGTCCGGCCGACCACATTCCTGCCAGAGACTTGCATGGCGGCACGCCTCGCGGATCATCCTCCTGCCGATCGCCGCGAGCTGGCGGTTGTCGGCGACACCGAGGAACTCGCCGGGCGTCATCAGCCCGTTGGTGGGGTGCGACCAGCGGGCGAGCGTCTCGAACCCTCGGATCTGGCCGTCGGAGAGCGAGACCAGGGGCTGGAAGTGCGGCTCGATCTCGTGCTGCTCGAGCGCCCGGTCGAGCTCGAGCGCGAGCTCCCGCCGGCGACGCGCCACGTCGTGCGTCTCGGGCTCGTACATCGCGACGTTGCGAACGTCGTCCGCCTTCGCGGCGTACATGGCAGCGTCCGCGTTCCGGAGCAGCCGCTCCGCGGTGATACCGGACTCCGCGATCGCAATACCGATGCTCGCACCCAGGCGACGGGCCGCGTTGCCGACCGCGAACGACTCGACGAAAGCGAGGGTCACACGCTCGGCGGCCTCGCGGGCGGATTCGGCGTCCGCGTCCTCGAGGAGGACGGCGAACTCGTCGCCTCCGAGGCGCGCCGTGAGCTCGGCCGGGCCGGCGGCGTCGCGCAGCCGCGTCGCGGCCTCGGCGATCACGTCGTCGCCTGCAGCGTGGCCCCACGTGTCGTTGACGGCCTTGAAGTCGTCGAGATCGACGAGCAGCACTGCGGGCGCGTGCTGCACGTCACCGACCGCGAAGCGCTCGAGCGCCCGCACGACCCGATCGCCGAAGAGCACCCGGTTCGCGAGACCCGTGAGCGCATCGTGGAAGGCCTGATGGTGGAGCTGCTCCTTGAGGTCGGTGAGCTGCGCGAGCGAGCGGCCGAGTCGGCTGTTCTCGATCACGACGCCCGCATGCCCGCAGAAGGCGGAGAACACCGTGACGTCGGCCGCCACGAACTCCCGCGGGGACGCACCCGACCCGCCGACCACCACGAGGCCGAGATCGCCGTCCGCAGCCGTAAGCACGCCGACGACCGCCGTCGTCAGCTTCCGTGTCTCGAGCACCCGCCCGAGGTCGGGGTCCTGCGCCACGCCGCGGATCACGACGGGCTCCCGGGCACGCCTGTGCAACGCCTCCAGCGCGACCGCGTCGGCGTCCGCGAGCCTCGTGGGCATCAGCAGGCCCTCCGTGTCGGCCCGGCTGACGCTGCGCAACGCCGACTCGCCCGTCGCCCCGGGAAGGATCAGGATCTCCGCGTACTCCACGTCGAAGAGGCTACGCGCCGTCCCGAGGAGCTCACGGATGCCGTCCTCGAGCTGCGCGGAGCCGGAGGTCGCGCGGAGCGTGTCGACGACACGCTCGAGCCGATACCGCTCCCCGCGCTCGTCGGAGATGCTCATGCGAAGGAAGCCGAGCGCGAGCAGGGCCGGCAGGAGCGGAAGTGCGAGCAGCACGGACGGCACGCTGCCCTCTCCGAGTCCGACGACGAGCAGGAGCGCGGCCAGCGCCACCAGGCCGAGGCCCGGCAGGACGAACGGGCGGGAGTCCGCTGAGGTCACCGCGGGCATCGGGTTCGTTATCGGCCGGGCAGGGGCGCATACTTGAGCCGATCCTGCGCGCCGACACGACGGCGACGCGTACGATCGGTCGATGGTCGAGCAGACCTGGCTGCTGCTGGCGCTCGGTGCCGTCTGTGCGAGCGTCCTGATGCTCGGGATGTGGCTCCTGCAGGTGCGGATCCACGACGCGAGCCACGTGGACGTCGCCTGGGCGTTCGGGACGGGAGGGCTCGGCGTGCTCTACGCCGTGCTCGGTGACGGCAGCACGGCCCATCGTGTGCTCGTCGGCGCCCTCGCGGCGATCTGGGGAGGCCGTCTCGGCACGTACCTCCTCGTGAACAGGATCATCGGGAAGCCCGAGGACGGCCGTTACCAGGAGTTGCGCCGCCGGTGGGCGCCCCACGTCGACCGCGCGTTCTTCGTCTTCTTCCAGGCCCAGGCCGCCTTCGTCGTGGTCTTCTCGCTCCCGTTCCTGTTCGTGGCGCAGGACCGGGACACATCGATCGGCGCGCTCGCCTGGCTCGGCGCCGCGGTCGCGCTCGCATCGATCGGCCTCGTCTCCCTCGCCGATCGGCAGCTCGCGGCGTGGCGCGCCGATCCCGCCAACCGGGGGAGGACGTGCCGCAGCGGGCTGTGGTCGTGGTCGCGACACCCCAACTACTTCTTCGAGTGGCTGCACTGGGCGGCGTGGGCCGTGATCGCGCTCACGGCGCCGGACGGGTGGATCACCGTGGTCGTGCCCCTCTTCCTCCTCTACCTGCTCTTCAAGGTGACGGGGATCCCCGAGACCGAGGCGCAGGCGGTGCGCTCGCGCGGAGACGACTACCGCCGCTACCAGGAAGAGGTCTCGGTCTTCGTGCCCCGGCCGCCTCGACGCCGCCCGACGCGGGGCTGAGGCGGGGACGCCGGACGTCAGACGGCGGGCGGGGGCGGCTCGACGCCGAGCGCGACGAGCGCCTGCGACGCGGCCTCCTGCTCGGCGGCCTTCTTCGTCGACCCGACGCCGACGCCGAACTGCTCCCCGTCGATCGTCGCCGCGCAGCGGAACTGCCGCGCGTGCGGGGGCCCGTCGACCTCGAGGACGAGGTACTGCACCTGCCGGCCGGTCCGCGCCAGCGCCTCCTGCAGCTCGGTCTTCGCGTCGACGTGCCCGGTGCTCGCGAACTCGATCCGCTCCTCGAAGGCCTCCACGATCGGCGCGGCGACCGCGTCGAACCCGAACTCGAGGTAGACGGCGGCGATCGCCGCCTCGAGCAGCGCCGCGAGCACGTTGCGGCTGCGTGCGATGCGCTGCAGCTCGGGGGCCGGGACGTCCTGGGAGATCTCGGCGAGGCGCGCCCCGAGGTCCAACGTCTTCGCGACCGCGGCACAGCTCTGACGCGACACGACGTGCGCGCGGATCTTCGCGAGCCGCCCCTCGCTCGCGTCCGGGTAGCGGTCGTACAGGGCGCGGGCGACGACGAGCTCGAGCACGCTGTCGCCGAGGAACTCGAGGCGCTCGTACGACGACTGGCGATCCGGCGCCCACGAGGTGTGCGTGAACACCTGCTCGCGTCGCTGCGCCGGAAGCGCGTCGACGAGGCGGGTGAGCTCGTGCGGCTCCGACGGCCGCCCGCGCCTACTGGTGCCCGACGACGTAGTCGACGGCCTGGCCGACGGTCGTGATCTTCTGTGCGTCGTCGTCCGGGATCTTGATGCCGAACTGGTCCTCGAGCTCCATGATCAGCTCGACCAGGTCGAGCGAGTCGGCGTCGAGGTCCTCCTGAAAGGAGGCGTCCTCGGTGATCTCGGACTCGTCGACGCCGAGCTGCTCGCCGAGGGCCGACTTCACACGCTCGAACACTTCTTCACGGGACAGCGCCACTTCAGACCTCTCTCGTCGTGTCGGGGATCGTGAGGGCGCGACTTTACCACGCTGGGACGCCGGGATCGACGCGACCCGTGGCCGACGTGGCCGTCAGTCCGCCGCGCCTGCCGACCGGGACGGAAGCCGCCGCTCGAGCCGGCCCACGAGGTCGTGCTCGACGCCTCGCGCGGCGAGCCGGACCGCGTTCGCGATCGCACGTCGCGAGCTGGAGCCGTGCGCAATCACCACGATGCCGCGGAGCCCGAGCAGGTACCCGCCGCCGTACGTCTCCGGGTCGAGCCGTGCCCGCAGCTCACGGGCGGACGGGCGGATGAGGAACCCGCCGACGCGCCCTCGCGCCGAATGGTCGATCTCGCTGCGGAGCGAGCGGAGCACGCTCCGGATCGTGCCCTCGAGCGTCTTCAGGGCGACGTTCCCCGTGAAGCCGTCGGCGACGACGACGTCCCCCTCCCCCTCGAGCAGCGTCCGGCCCTCCGTGTTCCCGTCGAACACGAGCTCTGACCGCGTCAGCATGGCGTGCGCCTCGAGGACGAGCTGGTTCCCCTTCTCCGGCTCCTCGCCGATCGACAGCAGGCGGACACGGGGCTCGTGGATGCCGAGGACCTCCTCGGCGAAGACGACGCCCATGTGGGCGAACTGGACGAGGTGCTCCGGTCGCGCGTCGGCGTTCGCCCCGGCGTCGATGAGGACGGACGGGCCACGGCGCGTCGGGATCGTCACCGCGATCCCGGGGCGGAAGACACCTCGCAGCCTGCGGATGTGGAGCAGCGACGCAGCGAGTGTCGCGCCCGTGTTGCCCGCCGACACGGCAGCCGCGACGTCACCGTCCCCGACGGCCCGCACGGCTCGCACGAGAGAGGAGTCGGGCAGCGCCCGCACCGCCTCCGCGGGCTTGTCGTCCATCGCGATCTCGCCGTCGGTGACGACGTGCTCGAGACCGCAGGCGTCGAGCCCGTCGGGACCGAACACGACCGGGACGATTCCGTCCCCGACCGCCTCGAGCGCACCGGCGACGATCTCCTCCGACCCACGGTCACCACCGAGCGCGTCGACCGCGACGCGAACGGTCACACCGACGTCCTACGGCGCCGGGGCGCGGAGCGGCTGCACGTCGCGACCCTTGTACGTCTTGCACGTCGGGCAGACGCGATGCGGCCGCTTGGGCGAGCCGCAGGTCGGGCACGTGGCAAGGCGCGGAGCCTCGATCCCGTGCTGGGCACGGCGCTTGTCACGGCGCGACTTCGAGGTCTTTCGCTTCGGGACAGCCATCGGCGGCCGCGAACTATAGCGGCCGCGCGGCCGCGGCCGCCGCTCAGGCCTCCGGCCCGCCGGCCGCCAGCTCGCCCCGGAGCTCCTCGAGCGCGGCCCAGCGGGAGTCGACCGGCTCGTCGGAGTGCGTGTGCGGCTCACGGTTCAGGTCCATGCCGCAGACGCCGCACAGGCCGGCACAGTCGGGGCGGCACAGGACCTGCTCGGGCAGCGCATCCGCGATCGCGTCGCGTGCCCATGCCGAGAGATCCAGGAGGTCGTCGACGACGTACTCCGTGCGCATGTCCGGACCCGCCTCGGGATCGGCGTCGTGGTACTCGCGCACGTCGATCGACAGGTCGCAGACGGCATCCTCGAGACATCGCATGCACGGGCCGTGCAGCCGGGTCGCGAACGCGAGCCGGAAGACGTCGCCGCTCGTCGCGCGCTGGACGACCAGGTCGACGTCGACGGAGGACGGCACGGGAAGGTAGCGCTGGCCTCCGAGGACGAACGGCTCGAGCGCGACCTGAACCGTGTCGCGCATCTCCTCCCCCGACCGGAGCCGCAGCGAGCGGAGCGGGAACGTCGTCATCGGGTCGAGCGTAGCGCCCGAGGCCTGTCGTCGACGCGGGAGGCACGGACGACGGGCGGCCCGGGCGGATCCGGACGGAGCCACACGGGTGCGTCGGGCCTCGGTCGCACGACACCCGCACTCGCCCGCCTACTCGGCGACGAGGTAGAGATCGACGCAACCGTCGTCGCCGAGCCGCGGGGTGAAGTCGACGACGTCGAGGTCGAGCATCACGGTGCGGCTCTCCGTGGACACCGCGGCGACGACCGAGAGCGGAACGTGGTAGGTGAGGGCGTCGGACGCGCCGCCGCGCACGAGCAGCTCCGAGATCTGATCCGCCGCCGTGCGGTCGTCGGCGGGGACGACGGTGCCGAGGCGACCGTGACGACCGTCGACGCGGAAGCCGACGAGCGCGGCGGCGTCCAGGCGCACGTTCACGACGGGTCGCCCTCCGTTCGACGACCCGGCCGCACCGGACGGCGGGGAGCAGGCCGTGCGAGCACGGAGACGAGTCGCCCTCGCCCCCCACGGGGACGTCGTCCGAGGAGCACCATGCACGCACTCTCGCGCGCGTGCGTGAGCGGTGCCCGCGTTGGGACGAGTGGCGTCTCGTGGTTCTGTGAGCGTCCCCTCACACCCTTCGAACACGTCTCGCCCATACTTCCGGGGTGCGCGCCCATCCGCTCCTCAGCATGCGCTGGTGGCTCGCTCTCGCGTTCGCGGTGATCGCCGCGGTGACGGCGGTGGCCGTCGCCCAGGTCTACCGCTCCACGAGCGAGGACGCGATCCGCTCACACGCGGAGGAACTCGCTGCGGGCGGCGCCGTCGCCGCCGCCCAGCGCGTGTCGCGCGAGTCGACGCTCCCGGGGATCCGCGCCGCCGTGCGGGAGGTGGGAGCGGAGCGTGAGCTCGCGGTGTTCGTCTTCGATGCGGACGGTCGGGCGCTCACCGCCAGCCGGGCGGGCGAGGTCGAGGTCACGGCCGTCCGGGACATCGATCGACTGGTCGAGGCCGCGCTCTCCGATCGGCGCCGCGTGGCGTCGGACGAGGAGGTCGGTCGGATCGCGGTCGCCCTGCCGCTCAACGCCGGCCCCGGGAACGCCCTGATCGCCGTCGCCTCACGCCCCGACCTCGAGGAGACGCTCGGCATCGTCCGCGACGAGATCGTGTCCGCCGCGCTGTGGGCGACGTTGATCGGCGCCGTCGCCGGGCTCGTCGTCGCGAGCCTGATCACGCTCCGGCTGCGCCGCATCGGCGCGGCCGCGGTCGAGATCGAGCAGGGTCGGTTCGACCGCCCTCTCGAGCCGCGGTTTCCCGACGAGCTCGGGGCGCTCGCGACCAGCGTCGACCACATGCGCGAACGGCTCGCCTTCTCGTTCGCCCGTCTCGAAGGGGAGCGCGATCGCCTGGCGCTGCTGCTCGAACAGCTGCAGGAGGGCGTGATCGCGGTCGACCGTACGGGCCGCATCGTGTTCGCGAACAGCCAGGCACAAGACGTGCTGCGTGCGGACCTGTCCCCCGGAACGGCGCTGCCCGACCCGTGGCCGTCGCCGTCGCTCCCCGCGGTTGCGGCATCGCTGTTCGAGCCCGCCGCCCACGCGTCGAGCTTCCGCGTCCACCCGGACGACGCGCACACGTTCCTCGTCGCGGGGATCCCCCCGGCACCGGAGGCGGACACGGCGCTCCTCGTCTTCACCGACGCCAGCGCCCGAGAGCGCCGCGAGCGCGCCGAGCGGGAGTTCGTCGCGAACGCTGCCCACGAGCTGCGCACGCCGATCGCGGCGATCGCGAGCGCGGTCGAGGTCCTGCAGGACGGCGCGAAGGACGACCTGGAGGCGCGTGACCGGTTCCTCGCCGCGATCGAGCGCCAGACGGAGCGACTGACGGGTCTCGTCCACGCCCTGCTGACACTGGCGCGCGCGCAGACACGCGCCGAGCCGGTGCGGCTCGAGGAGGTGGCGATCGCCCCGATCCTCCACGAGGTCGCCCACGCGACGGCACCCGCCGACCGGGTCGTCGTCACGAGCGCCGAGGGCCTCCTCGCGATGGCCCACCCCGACCTGCTGCGGCAGGCCGTCGACAACGTCGCCGCGAACGCCGTCAAGCACGCCGGCGGAAACCGCATCCGACTCCGCGCGTACCGTGAGGACGGCAACGTCCTCCTCGAGGTCGTAGACAGTGGTTCCGGCATGACGACGGCGCAGACGCGGCGGGCTTTCGATCGCTTCTATCGGGCACCCGGCTCGAGCGGCGGAGGCTACGGCCTCGGCCTCGCGATCGTGCGTGAGCTCGTGGAGGCGATGGACGGCGCGCTGCGGATCCAGAGCGCCCCCGGCGAGGGCACGACGGTGCAGATCGTTCTCGCGGCCCCGGTGGAGGAGCCCCGGTGACGGCGCGCGTGCTGGTGGTCGACGACGAGCGCGACATCCTCGACCCGCTCGTATACGCGCTCGAGCGCGAGGGCTTCGCGGTCACGTCGTCGACGGACGGGGTCGACGCGCTCGAGCGGGCACGTCAGGAGACGTTCGACGTGCTCGTGCTCGACGTCATGCTCCCGGGCATGTCGGGCATGGACGTCTGCCGGACGGTCCGGGGCGAGAGCGACGTCCCGATCCTGATGCTCACGGCCAGGGACGCGGAGGTCGACCGCGTCCTCGGCCTGGAGCTCGGGGCCGACGACTACGTGACGAAGCCGTTCTCGACCGCAGAGCTGATCAGCCGCATCCGCGCGATCCTGCGCCGTCGGGAGCTCGACCGAGCGGCCGGCCCGACCAGCGAGCTGCGCGTCGGCGGGATCGAGATCGACGTCGCACGTCACGAGGTGAAGGTCGACGGCGCCCGGGTACCCCTCACGCCGTCCGAGTTCCGACTGCTGCTGCTGCTCGCGGAGCAGCCGGAGCGCGCGTTCACCCGGCAGCAGATCATGGAGCACCTGTGGCAGACACCGTACGTGGGCGACGCGCGCGCGTGCGACGCACACATCTCGAACCTCCGACGCAAGGTCGAGCGCGATCCCGCCCACCCCGAGCGGATCGTCACCGTGCGCGAGGTCGGGTACAAGCTCGTGCCCGCCTGAGCGCGGCGCGCGGAGCGCCGCGCCTCGCCGCCGCTTTCTGAGCGAATGCTCACATTCGCCGCACGGGCCGCTCATCGGGCACGTCGCGATCCAAAGGCGCCCTCCCTAGCCTCGGAGTCGATGACCACAACCGATCTCGACGGCAATCGGCTCCGCGAGAGCCCACGTCAGGAGGGACGAATCCGATGACTCAGTACATCAGGCGCCATCGCGGCGGCCTGCGTCGGCGGATGATCGCGGTCGCCGCGGTCTCCGCGCTCGCGGCAGCCGCGGCCACGGTGCTGCTGGTACCGGCGGGAGGCGTCGCACGGTCGCAGGCGGCGCCGAACAACGTCGCAGAGCCCACGATCTCCGGGACACCCGTGGTCGGGGCGAACCTGACCGGCAGCGCGGGCACGTGGGAGAACGCGAGCTCGTACGCCTACCAGTGGGTGCGGTGCGCAGCGTCCGGCAGCGCGCCGGACGGCTCGGACTGCACCGTGATCGGCGGCGCGACGACCACCGCGTACAGCCCCTCGTCCTCGGACGTCGGCTTCCGCCTTCGCTTCCGGGTGACGGCGACGAACACGGACGGCTCGACGACCGCCGCCTCCAACCCCACCGCGGTCGTCGCCGACGGCAGCGTGCCGACGAACACGAAGGAGCCGGTGGTCAGCGGCACTCCGGTTCAGGGCCAGACGCTGACGACGACCAACGGCGACTGGACCGGCAGCCCGACCGACTACGACTACCAGTGGGTGCGCTGCGGCACCGACGGCGGGAACGCCGACGGCAGCAACTGCACGGTGATCGGGGGCGCGACCACGAACAAGTACACGCTCACCGGGGACGACGTCGGGAGGCGCCTCCGCTCCCGCGTGATCGCGAAGAACTCGGCCGGGCAGACGACGGCGGCCTCGAACGCGACGCCCGTCATCGCCGCGTCGTCCTCCGGGACGGGCGCGCCCGTCAACCGGACGGAGCCGCGGATCAGCGGCACGGCGCAGGCGGGGCGCACGCTCACCGCGACCTCGGGCTCGTGGACCGGCACGACGCCGATCGCGTACTCCTACCAGTGGGTGCGCTGTCCCACGGACGGCGGCCGGGGCGACGGCAGCAACTGCGCAACGATCGGCGGTGCGACCCGCTCGACGCACGTGCTCACGCCGGCGGACGTCGGCCAGCGGATGCGCGTCAAGGTGACGGCGCGGAACTCCGTCGGCTCGAGGACGGCCGCGTCCAACCCGACCGCGATCGTCCAGCCGTCGGCGGCGAGCGGGATCATCACGCTGCCGAACGGTGAGCGGTCGGTCCCGGTGACGAGCATCCCCGCCGACCAGCGGCTGATCGTCGATCGCGTGTCGTTCACCCCGAACCCCGTGCGATCGCGCACCGCGCCGATCACGGTGCGGGTGAAGGTGAAGGACACGCGCGGGTTCGTCGTCCGCGACGCGAACGTCTTCCTCCGGTCGACGCCGCTCGTGACGAGGACCGTCGGCGGAGACGGCCGCACGGGCACGGACGGGTGGGTCACGTTCACCGTCCAGCCGGAGCGGGACTTCCCGGCGCTCAACCCGAGCTACAACGTGCAGTTCTTCGTCAAGGCGTACCGCACGGGCGATCCGCCGCTCGCAGGAGTCGCGGGGTACCGACTCGTGCAGGTCGCTCTCGGCAGGTCGTAGCGCGAGGACGACAGGACACACCATCCGAGGGGCGGCACCGGCGGTGCCGCCCCTCGCCGTTCCGGCGCGCCGCGGGGCGGCGCCGCGGCACGCGGCCCGGCCCCGGGCCGGATCCCGGGAGACGACTGCCGACCCGACCGCATGCGCCTACGCGGTCGGCGCCCGTCGCACGGTGCCCGCTCGTCGCGCCTAGACGTACGTGTCGTCGTCGCCGCTCTCGCGGTCGAGCGGCCCGATCCCCGCGACGACCGTCTCCTGCGAGCGCTCGTGCAGGCGCTCCCGTCCCCGTCGGACGGCGACGAGGAACCGGTCGAGGTTCGTCTCGAGGGTGGAGAGGATGCCGTCTGCCCAGTCCTCCATCTCGAGGCGGGTCTCCCGCGCCTGCCGGCGGGCCTCCTCCACGATGTCCTGAGCCTGTTTCTCGGCGAGCTTGACGATCTCGGTCTGGGACGCCTCCCGCATCGCCTGCTCGCGTGCCTCGCCGATCAGGCGATCGCACTCGCGCTTGGCCTCCGCGAGCATCTCCTGGCGTTCCTTCACGATCCATCGCGCCTGCTTGATCTCTTCGGGAATCGTGGCGCGCATCTGATCGAGGATCTCGTAGATCTCCTCACGATCGATGCGCACCTGGTCGGTGAGCGGCACGGCCTTCGCGTTGTGCACGAGGTCGTCGAGCTTGTCGATGAGAACGAGAACGTCCATGGCGTGGGATGGTACTGGTGTTTGCGGCTGGTGGCGCCGGTCAGGGCGCACCGGGCACTGCGCGAGCGTCGGCCCGACGCCCCGCCGCTACTCCTGCGGACTGACGGGAGCGCCCGGACGCCCGTCGGGGAACAGCTCGGCGAACCGGCGCGCGACGGCCTCCGGGACGAGCTCGTTCACCTTCCCGCCGAAGGACGCGATCTCCTTGACACCGCTCGAGGAGATGAAGGAGTACTGGGGGCTGGCCATCACGTACATCGTCTCGATCTCCGGCGCGAGCATCTGGTTCAGCCGGTTCATCTGGAACTCCCATTCGAAGTCGGCGATCACCCGGAGCCCCTTCACCATCGTCTTCGCCTCGTGACGCCGGGCGAAGTCGACGACCAGCTCGCTGAAGACGTCGACCTCGACGTTCGCGAACGGCCGGAGCGCCTCTTCGAGGAACGCGACGCGCTCCTCGATCGAGAACGTCGTCTGCTTGTGGTGAGGGTCGCGCACGACGCCGACGACGACGCGATCGAAGATCGCGGCGGCGCGCCGGATGACGTCGACGTGCCCGAGCGTCACCGGGTCGTACGCTCCCGGGCAGATGGCGGTGAGGCGTCCGTTGTCGGCGCGCGCGGTCATCGGTGTCGAAAGATGGTCACCCGCGCCGAACCGTAGCGGCGGGTCGTCACGAGGTCGAGTGGGAGCTGTGGCTCGGTACGCGCGTCCGACTCGACGGCGACGACGCCGTCCGCCGCGAGGACGCCGGGGACGAGCTCCCCGAGTGCCTGCTCGAACGCATCCCAGCGCCCGTAGGGCGGGTCGGCGAGGACGACGTCGTACCTGGCGCCACGGGCACGCCGCTCGCGGAGCACGGCGACGACGTCCCGGCAGTCGACGATCGCACCGGTGAGCTCGAGGCGCTCGAGGTTCTGCCGGATCGCCCGGCACGCGGCGCGATCGTCGTCGACGAAGAGGCACTGCCGTGCACCCCGCGAGAGCGCCTCGATGCCGAGCGCCCCCGAGCCGGCGAACAGGTCGAGCACGGAGGCGCCGTCGACGGGGCCCAGCAGGGCGAAGGCCGCCTCGCGGACACGATCGCCGGTCGGGCGGGTGTGCGCCCCCTTCGGCGCCTCGAGGCGCCGTCCCTTGTGTGTTCCCGCGATCACGCGCACAGCCGCAGGGTACGCGGGCCGACCGATCGGACGCGGTGGCCGGCTACGACTCCCCGGCGTGCGCCGAATCCCCGAGCACCCGATCGACGAGGACGTCGAGCAGGCCCTCGTCGCCCAGGCCCTGGGCGATCCCCCGCGCCCGCTCGAGGAGATCGCGGTCGGTCCGCAGCCGCGTGAACCGGAGATCCGAGAGGCCGGCCTGGCGTGCGCCGAGCAGCTGTCCCTCACCGCGGATCTCGAGGTCGCGCTCGGCGAGCTCGAACCCGTCCGCCGTCTCGACCATCGCCTCGAGGCGCTCGACCGCGGACTCGGTGAGCTGCTCGCGCGGACGGGAGACGAGGAGGCAGTAGGACTGGTCGGCTCCGCGGCCGACCCGGCCGCGGAGCTGGTGCAGCTGCGCGAGCCCGAAGCGGTCGGCCTCCTGCACGATCATGATCGTCGCGTTCGGGACGTCGACGCCGACCTCGATCACCGTGGTCGCGACGAGGACGTCGATCTCCCGCTCCTTGAAGCGCGCCATGATCTCGCGCCGGTCGGCCGGCTTGAGGCGCCCATGGAGGCACCCGACCCGGTAGCCGTCCAGCTCGGCCGCGCGGAGGCGCTCGGCCTCGGCCTCGGCGGCGCGGGCGACCGTCGTCTCCGACTCCTCGATCAGGGGGCAGACGACGTACGCCTGCCGACCCTCGTCCAGGTGCCGCCGGAGGCGCTGGTAGGCCTCCGAGCTGCGGTCGTCGGTGACCCACGCGGTGATCACCGGCCGGCGGCCGGCAGGCGGAGCGGAGATCTCGGAGACGTCGAGGTCGCCGTACACGGTGAGCGCGAGCGTCCGGGGGATCGGCGTCGCCGTCATGTGCAGCACGTGCGGGCTCGTCCCGCCGGCGAGCGCGCTGCGCTGCTCGACGCCGAAGCGGTGCTGCTCGTCGACGACGGCCACGGCGAGGTCGGCAAACGCGACGTCACGCTGGATCAGGGCGTGCGTGCCGAGGGCGATGTCGACACCGCCGCTCGTGATCAGCTGCCGCGCCTGCTCGTGCTCCCGGGCGGGAAGCGAGCTCGTGAGGAGCGCGACGCCGACGCCGAGCGTTGCGCAGACGCCCTCGATCGTGAGGAAGTGCTGCTCCGCGAGGGTCTCCGTCGGAGCCATCAACGCCCCCTGGCGTCCGGCCTCGACCGCCCGGAGCAACGCGTAGAGCGCCACCGCCGTCTTCCCTGCGCCGACGTCGCCCTGGAGCAGCCGTTGCATCGGGGAGGTCCGCACGAGGTCGCCGTCGATCTCGGCGATCGCGCGCTCCTGCGCGTCGGTCAGGCTGAACGGCAGCACCGCCCGGTAGCGGGCGACGAGCGGGCCGGGCGGCGGCAGCGCCGCCGCGACCAGGGACTCGCGCTCGGAGGAGCGCCGCCGAAGGGCGAGCTGGAGGACGAGCAGCTCGTCGAGCGCGAGCCGGCGGCGGGCGGCCTCCGCCTCGGTCGGCGTCCTCGGACGGTGGACCGCCACGAGCGCGTCCCCCCGCAGCGGCAGCCCCTCGCGCGCGCGGACCGTGGCCGGCAGAGGGTCGCCACCCGCCCCCGCGTACGCGAGCGCGGCCGAGGCGACCGAGCGGAGCTGCTTCTGGGCCAGCTCCTCGGTCGCCGGGTAGACGGGCGCGTAGTCGCTCGTGTCGCCGTCTCCCGTCGGGTCGACGTCGTACGCGTCGACCGCGAAGCCGTAGCGGTTCTGCCGCCCGCGCAGCCGGAGCCGCGCCCCCGGCACGAGCTTCGGCTCCAGCCACGGCTGGTTGAACCACGTTGCGCGGATCTCCCCCGTGTCGTCGCGGACGGTGGCCGTGACCACGTGCAGCCGGCCGCGCCGCCGCCCCGAGGCGCGCGTCACACGCACCTCGATGACCGCCTCGTCCTCGCCGAACAGCTCGCTGATCGTTCGCCGGGGAGCGGGGGCCTCGTACCGGCGGGGCCGATGGGCGAGCACGTCGCCGACCGTCGCGAGCCCCAGCCCCGCGAGCTTCGCCCGCGCCGCCGGACCGACGCCGGAGAGCGTCTCCACCGATGCCAGCAGCGCCTCGGGGCGCGGCGTCGTGCGGGTCGGGGCCCACACGGACGGCGGGTCCACGCCGGCGAAGCCGGCCGGCAGCCGGGTCACTGAGCCGGCGCGGGGCACGTCCCGAGTATAGGTCCGGGACCGGCGGCGGGAGCGCGATCGCCCCGGCAGGCGCCCCACTCCGGCGCGGTCGACGCGTCCGGGCTCTCAGTCGTCCTGGAACCAGAAGAAGCCGACGGCACCGGGGCCCGCATGGGTTCCGACGACGGCGCCGAGCAGCCGCACGAGCTCGATCTCGGCCTGCGGCCGGAGCTCGCGGACGAGGGTCGTGATCACCTCCACCCATTCGGGCGCGTTCGCGTGAGCGATCGCGATCCGCAGGCCGGCGGCATCCTCGGTGTCGTCGGCGAAGAGCCGCCCGAACTCCTGCAGCGCCTTCTGACGGCCGCGCACCCGTGACACGGGGGCGATCACGCCGTCCTCGACGGAGAGGATCGGCTTGACGTTGAGCAGGCCGCCGGCGAACGCCGCGGCCCGGCCGATGCGCCCGCCCTTCTGGAGGTACTCGAGCGTGTCGACGGTGAACACGACGCCGTTGCGGGCCTTGAACCGGTCGACGAGCGCGGCGACCTCGGCATCGGTCGTTCCCCGTTCGAGGCGGCGCTGGATCGCGAGCGCGAGCAGGGCACAGGCGCACGACGCGGTCTCCGTGTCGACGAGCCGGACGGCGTCGCCGCCGAGCTCGTCCATCGCCAGCGCGGCCGACTGGTACGTGCCGGAGAGCTTCGCGGAGAGGTGGATCGACCAGACGCGGTCGTAGCCTGCGAGCTCCTCGTACACGGCGACGAAGTCCTGCGGCGTCGGCTGCGACGTGGTCGGGAGCTCGGGCGCCTCGGCGAGCCGCCGGTAGAAGCTCTCCGGGGTGATGTCGATCCCGTCGCGGAGGCTCTCGTCGCCGAACCGCACGTACAGCGGGACGACCCGCATGTTCGGGTAGAGGGCCGCGGCGTCGAGGAAGTCGGACGTCGAGTCGAGGACGATCGCGGTGTTCTCGGTCGTGAGCTCCATGAAGTTCCTGCGGAGTCTATTGCGGATCCGTCGCGGACACCGCGCCGCGGACGACGTCGGCCAGGAGCGCCGGCCGCTGGTCCTTGCCGAGGACGGCGGTCGCGCCCGCGGCACGGGCCTCCTCCTGCTCGTCTCCGGTCGCCTCCGCGGTCAGGCAGACGACGGCGATACCGGGCGTCGCGCCGAGCAGCGCCCGCGTCGTGTCGATCCCGCCCATTCCGGGCAGCCGGAGGTCGACGAGCGCGACGTCCGGCCGCAGCGACACGGCCTGCGCGACCGCGTCCTCACCCGTCGCGACGGCCGCGACGACGTCGATCCCGTCCTCGAGCCCGAGTAGGAGCTCGAGGGACGACCGGTAGACGTCACTGTCCTCGACGAGCAGCACGCGAACGGTCACCGGCCTACTCCGCCGAGAGCAAGAGCGCGTAGTGCGGTTGGCCGCCCCACTTCACCTCCAGCTCCAGCTCCGGGTGCCGGCGCGCGATCTGCGCGCGCAACGCCTCTTCCGGTGGCGCCTCCTCACCCCGCAGGATCGTGACGTACGAGCGGTCGTCCGCGACGAGCCTGTCGACGACGGCGTCGACGACCCTGTCGAGCGACTCGTCGTTCGCGATCGCAGCGCCGTCCACGAGCCCGAGCCACGCACCCTTCTTCACGGTGACGCCGTCCACCGTCGTGTCCCGCGAGGCGATCGTGATCTCGGCGGTCGCGACCCCCTCCGCCTCCTGGCGCATCCGTCGCTCGTTGACGTCGATCGGATCGTCGGGGTTGAACCCGAGCATCGCCGCGAGCCCTTCGGGCACCGAGGTCGTGCCGAGCACCCGGACGTCCTTCGTCGAGGCCTTCGCCGCCTCGTCGGCGGCGAGGCGGACGTTCTTGTTGTTCGGGAGCACGACCACGTGGTCGGCGTTGACCGCCGTCACCGCCTCGTGGATCTGCCCGACCGACGGGTTCATCGTCTGCCCCCCCTCGATCACGAAGTGGGCGCGGAGGCTCGCGAAGATCTTCCGGTTCCCCGCTCCGGGTGCGACCGCGACGAGCGCGGTAGTCGTCGGCGCAGCCTGCGCCGCCGCATGCAGCTGGGAGAGCCACCGCTCCCGCTCGCTCGCCTGCCCGTGCATGTCGCCGATCTCCACGCGGCCCCCGTCGACCGTCCCCAGCGCGCGACCGATGCCGAGCGCGGCGTCCGGGTCGTCCGTGTGGACGTGGACCTTCGCCAGGGACGCGTCCCCGACGACGAGCAGCGAGTCGCCGAGCGGCTCGAGCTGCCGCTCGAGGTCGTCGAGGGACAGCCCGTCGCCCTCGACGACGAAGACGGTGCAGTAGCGGAACTGCGACTCCTCGTGGTGGATCGCGTCCTCGTCGAGCTCGTCGAGCGCGGCCGGGACGTCGGGCAGCGGCTCCCCCGTGAGCGCCGCGTGGATCCCGCGGAAGAGCTCGACGAGCCCGACACCGCCCGCATCGACGACGCCGCTCTCGCGAAGCTTGTCCAGCATCTCCGGGGTGCGACGGACGGCGTCGTCGCCGCGCGCGAGGATCGCCCCGAGGGCGTCCTCGACGGGAAGCACACGCACGTCCGGCCGCTCTGCCTCCTCGGCCATCTCGCGGACCACGGTCAGCATCGTCCCCTCCACCGGGCGCTTCACGCCCTGGTAGGCGCGGGTCGTGCCCTGCCGCAGCGCCGCGGCGAGGACGTCCGCGTCGACGTGCTCGTGGGCCCCGACGACCTCCGTGATCCCGCGCATGATCTGGCTGAGGATCACACCGGAGTTGCCCTTCGCCTCCATCAGCGCGGCGCGTCGGAGCTCGTCCGCGACCTGTCCCGGCGTCGTCGCCCGGGATGCTTCGAGCGCCCGCACGACGCCGTCGACGGTCGCGACGAGGTTCGTTCCGGTGTCACCGTCCGGCACCGGATAGACGTTGAGGGCGTTGATCCGCCGCTTGTGGCGCTCGAGGTTGGCGAGCGCCGACCGCGCGAGCGTCCGTGCCTTGGCGAGATCCATCAGTCGGAGCGCCTTACGTGCTCGATGCGCACCTCCACCGAGGCGACCGGCAGCCCCGTCTGCCGCTCGACCTCGTACGCAACCCTCGTGCGAATCGTCGATGCGACCTCGGCGAGGTTGAGCCCGTACTCGACGACGACGTTGAGCTCGATCTCGAGGCCCTCGTCACGCCCGTTCACGTGGACCCCGGCGGTGATCGGGTCGCGTCCGCGGAGCCGTATCAGGCCCCGACGCCCGACCATCCCGACGACGCCGTAGCACTCGCCGGCGACACGGCCCACGATCTGCGCGATCGCCGCGGACGAGATCGCGATCCGGCCGTGCGCAGTCTCGCGCGCGAGGTGGTGGTCTCTCTCCATCCGCCCGAGGTTAGACGACCTGTCCGTCGGGGCGGTTACGCCCGTACCGGCGGGCGACCTAGACGGCCTTGACGACCTTGCCGGCCTTGAGGCAGCGCGTGCAGACGTAGTCGCGCGTCGGCTTGCCGTCGAGGACGAGGCGGACGCGCTGGAGGTTCGGGTTGAAGCGCCGCTTCGTGGCGACCATCGAGTGGCTCCGGTTGTTCCCGAAGGACGGCTTCTTCCCGCAGATGGCGCAGATCCTGGACACGCGGCGGCGAATGGTAGCGGAGAACCCGGGTCGGGCGCGACGGACCAGCTGCCCGCTCCGCGGGCCTCCGCCGGGTGGGAGGTCAGCGCGCGGCCGCGGCCCGGAGGTTGGCGAAGACGTCCGCCATCTCGAGCGCGGTGCGCACCGCCTCGGCGCCCTTGTCGAGGCGGGAGGCGGCCTGGTCGGCGCTGTCGAGCGTGAGCACGCCGAACGCCACCGGTACGCCCGTCTCGATCGCGGCGAGCTGCACGCCCGACGCCGCCTCGGAGGCGACGTACTCGAAGTGCGGCGTGTCGCCACGGATCACGCAACCGAGCGCGACGATGCAGGAGAAGCGCCTCGTCTTGGCGAGCGCCATCGCGGCGAGCGGGAGCTCGAACGCGCCGGGGACGGGCATCACGGTGATCGCCTCGGACGCCACCCCGCGATCGGCGAGCTCGGCGAGGGCACCGTCGAGCAGCTGCGTCGTGACGTCACCGTTGAAGCGGCTGACGACGATCCCGACGGCACGGCGCTCTCCGCGCGGCACACCCTCGAGCAGGGGGAAGCCCGGGGGGACGAGGAGCTCCCCGGGTGCGTGCTCCGCCGTCGTCGATCCGAGCTCCGGCGGTGCCCCCTCGGGTATCACGGCCGCCTCCTCGGACGCGCCCTCGGGCTCGCCGGCCAGCCCCGCCGCCACCATCGTCGACGCTCCAGCCTCCTCGGCAGGCGGGGACGACGGCGGCATCGAGGACCAGCCCTCGCTCACCGACGGGCGCTCCTCGGCGGCCGCGTCGGACACCGGGGCGGGAGCCTCCGGCGCCTCCGTGTCGGGAGCCGACGCGGGCCAGGAGGCGAGCACGTTCTCGCTCGAGCGATCGACGTCCTCCGCGTCGGACGCCTCGGCGGCGCGCGTCTCCCGCGCGGCCCGCTCCCACGGGTCGTCGAGGGCAGCGTCGGCGGGGCTCCCGGTGGAGAGCAGCTCCGCGTCCTCGGCTACGGCCTCCTCGGACGCGGGAGGCGACGGCGGCGCGCCGAGCTCCGGTACCTCGTCGTCGTCCCAGCGCGGGGTGTCGTAGCCGTCGCTCACGCCTCGGCTCCCTTCCAGTCGTCGGGTTCGTATCGCATCCGCTGATGATGAATGCGGCGTCCGATGGTATGCCCGAGCTTCTCGCGCTTCGCGTCGAGGTACGCGCGGTTCTCCTCGTTCGGCACGACCTCGATCGGCTCCTGGGCGACGACGGTGAGGCCGTAGCCCGCGAGCCCCGCGATCTTCTTCGGGTTGTTGGTGAGGATCCTGATCGTCGTCAGACCGAGGTCGGCGAGGATCTGCGAGCCGATCCCGTACTCGCGCTGGTCGGCGGCGAACCCGAGCTCGAGATTGGCCTCCACGGTGTCGCGCCCGTTCTCCTGCAGCTCGTACGCGCGGAGCTTGTTGAGGAGGCCGATCCCACGTCCTTCCTGTGCGAGGTAGAGGAGCACGCCGCGGCCCTCGCGCTCGATGTGCCGCAGGGCGAGCTCGAGCTGCTCGCCGCAGTCGCACCGGAACGAGTGGAAGACGTCGCCGGTGAGGCACTCCGAGTGCACGCGGACGAGCACGTCCGCCGCGCCCTCGACGTCGCCCTTGACGATCGCCACGTGCTGCTTCCCCGTGAGCAGCTCGCGGTACGCGATCGCGCGGAACTCGCCGTACTCGGTCGGGAGGCGGACGGACACGACGCGCTCCACGAGCCGCTCGGTCCGCCGCCGGTACTCGATCAGGTCGGCGACGGTGACCATCTTCAGCCCGTGACGCTCGCAGTACCCGATCAGGTCGGGGACGCGCGCCATCGATCCGTCGTCGTTCATGATCTCGCAGACCACGCCCGACGGCGCCACGCCCGCGAGCCGCGCGAGGTCGACGGCGGCCTCGGTCTGTCCCGCACGCTGCAGCACACCGCCGGGGCGGGCCCGGAGCGGGAAGACGTGGCCCGGCTGGACGAGGTCGCGCGGCCCCGACCCGGGGTCGATCGCGACCTGGATCGTGTGTGCGCGGTCGGCGGCGGAGATCCCGGTCGAGACACCCTCCCGCGCCTCGATGGAGACGGTGAACGCCGTCCCGTACGGCGTCTCGTTCTGATCCGTCATCTGCCGCAACCCGAGGTCGTCGCACCGCTCCGGCGTGAGGCAGAGGCAGATCAGGCCGCGCCCGTGCGTGGCCATGAAGTTCACGGCCTCCGGCGTCACGAACTGCGCGGCGATCGTGAGGTCGCCCTCGTTCTCCCGGTCCTCGTCGTCGACGACGACGACGAACCGGCCCTCGCGGATCTCCTCGAGGGCCTCCTCGATCGTCGCGAACGGCGACGCGCGCTCCACGGCCGACGTCTCGCTCATCGCGCGCATCGTAGCCGTGCTGCGCCGCGCATCCCCTGGTCGCCGCTCACGGCCTCACGCGGGCGGCGGCTCCCAGACGAGCTCGGCGACGTCGATCACGAGCACCGTCTCCTCGTCCTCCCCACCCGACCGCACCTCCCCCGTGCCCACGCACAGCACGTCGTTCAGGCGCGTGTACGGCTCGGTGTCGGCGAGGTGGGTGACGGCGACCACGATCTGCCGCCGGCCGGGCGGGTAGGCGCGCCCGTACCCGTGCATGTCGACGAACACGGTGGCGCCGTCGGCGGTCTCGATCACGCCCTGCAGGTCCGGCACGAACGTCTCGTCGGTCCGCCGGCGCGGGTGGTTCGCGCCGCGGTACCGACCGCTCACCGCGCCGTCGGCGCGGCCCTCGGCGAAGAACAGCCACTGCTCCTCGCTCCCCCGCGGCCCGTCGATCGAGACCATCCAGCCGTCCGGATAGCCGAACGTCAGGCGGTACAGGTGCTCGAAGCGCATCAGCGGCCCTCCGGAAGGAGACGCTCGACGTACTTCGCGAGCACGTCGACCTCGAGGTTCACCTGGCGACCGGGAACGAGCGAGCCGAGGGTCGTGGCGGCGAGCGTGTGCGGCACGAGCGCGACGCCGAACGCGTCGTCGTGCAGCTCGGCGACGGTGAGCGAGGTGCCATCGACGGTGATCGAGCCCTTCTCGACGCAGTAGCGGAGGATTCCCGCCGGGGCCTCGACGAAGACGCGCAGACCGTCGCCCTCCGCCTCGACGGACTGCACGCGCCCGATATCGTCGACGTGCCCCTGCACGATGTGCCCGCCGAGCGGCTCCCCCGCTCGGAGCGCCGGCTCGAGGTTGACCTCGTCCCCGCGCGAGAGCGACGCGAGCGTCGTCCGCGAGAGCGTCTCGGGCACCGCGTGGAACACGATCGCGTCCCCGTCGACCGACTCCGCGGTGAGACAGACCCCGCTCACCGCGACCGAGTCGCCGACAGTGGTCGCGGGCGCCGTCGCCGGCGCGGCGATGCGCAGGCGCACTCCGTCGTCGCCGCCCTCGAGGCCGGCGACGCGAGCGATCTCCCTCACGATCCCGGTGAACACGACCGCAAGGCTACGTTGTCGCGCGCGTCGGGGCGATCGCGTCCTCGCCCTGGGCCCCACGCCCGCCCCGGGTCGCGGCGCCCGACGGCGGCCCCGACGCCTCCGTGCGCACCCCGCGCCGCACGACCGTGACACGCGGGTCGGGATAGAGTGGCGCGACGCGATGCCCGACGACATCGAGCGCCGGATCGTCACCGTCCTCTTCGCCGACCTCGTCGAGTTCACGCCGTTGGCCGAGGAGCTCGACCCCGAGGACGTCTCCGCGATCCAGGACGCGTACTTCGGCGTCGTCCGGGACACCGTCGGCCGCTACGGCGGCAGCCTGGAGAAGTTCATCGGCGATGCGGTGATGGCGGCCTTCGGGCTCGGGTCGGGGCGCGACGACGACGCCGAACGGGCTGTCCGCGCCGGCCTCGCGATCGTCAACGGCGTCGACAGCCTCGGAGCGCGGCTCGGCCTCGACGCCGACCAGCTCCGGGTTCGGGTCGGTGTCAACACCGGCGAGGCGGTCGTGGCGCCGTCCGTCCCCGAGGAGGGGCAGGGCACCGACCGCGGACGCGTCACAGGGGACGTCGTGAACGTCGCCGCACGCCTGCAGTCGGCCTCGACCCCGGGTCGCGTGCTCGTCGGGCCGGCGACCGCGCTCGCGGTCGCCGAGGCGATCGAGCTCGACACGGCCGTCCCCGTCGACCTCAAGGGGAAGTCCGAGCCGATCCTCGCCCAGCTCGTCGTCGGCCCACGGCCCGAGCGCTCGCGTGAGCTGGCGATGGGCGGCCTCCGCGCGCCCGTTCTGGGGCGGGCGACGGAGATCGCCCGGCTCCTCGAGGCGGCCGCGCGCTCCACGTCCACCCAGCGCGAGCGCGTCCTCGTCGTCGCCGAACCGGGCGTCGGCAAGACGCGGTTGCTCGCCGAGCTCGCGCTCCTGCTCGCGCACGAGTCGCGGCGCATCGTGCGCGTTCGGCTCCGACCGGAGGCCGCCGCCCCCTTCCCCCTCGTCCGGCAGCTCGTCGCTGCCGCGCTCGAGACCGACGACGTCGGTGCACCTGCAGGCGCGGCGACCGAGCGTCTGGCCGAGCGGCTCGTCGCGGCGGGTGCGACGCCCGGACGCGCGGCGGTGATCGCCGAGGAGATGCTGAGCGTCGTCGAGCCTCCGCGCCCGGGCGGCAGGGGTCGTCCGGGAGTCGAGCGGGACGAGCTCTTCGACGCGTGGCGCGACGGCCTCCGGCTGCTGCTCGATGACCGGCCGACGGCCCTGCTCGTCGAGGATCTCCACTGGGCGCGGCGCGACGACGGGGCGTTCGTCGAGGTGCTCGCGGACGACACCGCCTGGCCCGACCTGCTCGTCGTCGGGACGACGAGACCGTCGGGTCTCGTCCACCTCGACGACGCCTGGGCGGTGCTCGACCTCGCGCCGCTCGAGGCGGCTGACGCCCGGAGCCTGGTCGCCGCGCTCGTCGGCGACGCCGTGACCGAGAGCCTCGCGGAGCGCATCGTCGAGCGCTCGGACGGGAACCCCCTGTTCATCGAGGAGCTCTTCCGCACCTGGGTCGGAGTGGGCGCGTTGCGCGCCGGGCCCGACGGGTCGTGGTCACTGACGATCGCGCCCGAGGAGGTGACGCTGCCGACGACGATCCAGGCCCTCTACGCGTCCCAGCTCGACGACCTTCCCGATGGCGCGCGCACCGTCGCCCGGCGGGCCTCGGTCGCGGGCCGCCGCTTTCCGCTCGGTGCTCTCGGCGCGCTCGGCGCGAGCGAGCCCGCTGCCGCCGTCGACGAGCTCGCACAGCGCGCGATCGTCACCGGCCCCGTGCCGGGCGCGATCGGCGGCGACACCTACGCCTACCGGCACGCGCTCGTCCGCGACGCCGGCTACGCGAGCCTGGCCCGGGCGGAGCGCGCAGGCCTCCACCTGAGGCTCGCGGAGTGGCTCGAGGGCGCAGCCGGTGACCGGATCGACGACGCCGCGGCCGCGATCGGGGGGCACCTCGCCGATGCCGTCGAGAGCGCTCCGCGGCTCGGGCACACGATCGGGGGGCGTCGCCCGCGCGACGAGGTCGCCGTCGAGGCGGCGGCGTGGCTCGAACGGGGCGCCGAGCGGGGGATCGCGCTCGGCGCCTACGACAGCGCACGCGCATCGCTTCGGCGCGCGATCGACCTCACCCCGCCGGGAGAGCCGCTCGCCCTCGGCCGCCGCCTGCGGCGTCTCGGCGACACGCTCGACGGGATCGGGGACTTCGAAGAGGCGGGCGAGGCGTTCCGTCAGGCGACGGAGACCTTCGAGGCGGTGCTCTCGTCGGCCACCGGCGAGCAGGCGGCACACGAGGCACGCCGTGCCCTCGGCACGGCCGCGTCGGCGTTCTCGCGGGTGCGCTTCGAGCAGACGCGCTTCGCGGAGGCGCTCGCGATCGCCGAGCGCGGGCTCGAGGCGATCGGGACGGAGGACGCCGCCGCCCGGCTCCCGCTCACCCTCGCGTCGATCCGGGCGCGCATAGGGATCGACAACGACGTACGGGCCGTTCTCGACGAGGCGCGTGAGGCGACCGAGATCGCGCACGCCCTCGGTGATCCCGACCTCGTGCTCGCGACGACGGAGTGCGAGCTTCGCCTGCGCACGGAGGTCGTGGAGGTCGATGCGTCGGAGCTGACGGAGCTCGGCGACCGGCTCGAGGCCGCGGGCCGTTGGCGCGACGCCGCGAGCGTGCTCCGGGCGGCCACCGTGATGGTGATGGACGATGCCGCCTTCTCGAGATCGGCCGACCGTGTCGAGGCCCTCGCAGACGCACGCGGGCTGAACGAGCAGCGCGCCTGGATCCTCCAGACCCGGGCGGAACGGGCACTCGAGCGGGGTGCCTGGGACGCTGCGCTCACCGCCGGGACCGAGGCCACCGCCATCGGCGTCGCACACGGGTACGAGCGGGCGGTCGTCCGCACCTGGTTCGTGCTCAGCCCGATCGCGGCCGCTCGCGGCGACGGGACGACGCTGGCGCGGATCGCCACGTGGTTCGCCGAGCGCGCAGGGATGTTCCCGGACAGCCCCTACGGCAGGGTCATGCACCGGGCAGTCGACGTCGACATCGCGTCGCTCGGCCTGGCGCCGCCGCCGACGCTCGACCCGGAGCACCTGCTTCCCGGCTTCTCCCTCCCGTACACCGCCGCGGACTGGCTGCTCGCGCTGGAGCGGATCGCCGGAGCGTGGCTCGCGGAGGGGCGAGCCGACGCCGTGCGCTCCGCGCTCGCCGCACAGGAAGGCCGCGCCGACGACCCGCGTGGGCTCGGCGAGACGTCGCGCTCGCTCGTCGCCGCCTGGGTGGCCGAGACGGACGGGGACGCGGAGGCCGCGATCGCGCACGCCCGGGCTGCGCTGCGCACGCCGGCCGCCGACGCCGCCCCGTGGTGGGCGCTGCGGGCGCTTCGTGTGCTGGAGCGCCTCGGGAGGGCGACGCCGGATCAGGAGCGGCGCGCCCGTGACCTCGAGCGGGATCTCGGTGTGGCGCCGGACGTCGCTAGGGCTCGTTGACGTACGCCTCGACGAGCACGTCGTCCCCGACGCGCTCGACCGCGACACCGGTCAGGCTCAGCGGCTCGGCGAGCTCGCCCAGCCACGTCGGGCCTGCACCCGAGAGCGTGGGCGCGACGAAGAGCACGACCTTGTCGACGAGCCCTGCCTCCACGAACGCCGTCGCCAGCGTCGGCCCGCCCTCGAGCAGCAGCGACTGGACGCCCTCGCCCGCCAGCGCACGCAGTTCGTCGTCCAGCGCACCTGTCCGCAGCTCGAGCCCGGAGCCGGCGGGGAGCGGCCCTCGACCGAACGCGAGTCGCCGCGGCTGCCGCACGACCGGGACGTCCCGCGCATCCAGGCGCGGCGCATCGACGCGAACCGTCCCCATGCCGACCGCGACCGCGTCGGAGCGGGCGCGGAGCTCGTGGACCCGGCGCCTCGAGCCCTGCCCCGTGACCCACCGAGAGCCGGGAACCGTGACCCGTCCGTCGAGGGTCACGGCGGCCTTGTACGTCACGAACGGGCGGCCGACGGCGATCCATGTCCGCCAGGCCTCGTTCTGCCGCCGGGCGGGAGGGCTGTCGACGACCTCGACGTCGATCCCCGACGCGCCCAGCCGGGCGATCCCGTCCGAGGTGCGAGGGTTGGGGTCGAGCGAGCCGACGACGACCTTCGCGATGCCGGCGGCGATCACCGCGTCGACGCACGGCGGCGTGGCGCCGTGGTGGTCGCAGGGCTCGAGCGAGACATAGAGCGTCGCGCCGGCGGCACGGTCGCCCGCTGCGCGGAGCGCGTGCACCTCCGCATGCGGCTCACCCTTGCGTTCGTGCCATCCCTCGCCGACGACGGCGCCGTCGCGGACGACGACCGCGCCCACGACCGGGTTCGGATGGGTCGTGCCACGCCCTCGCTCCGCGAGCGCGAGCGCCCGATCGAGCCACACGCTCATGCCGCGAGGGCGACGAGACGGCGGTACGCGTCCGCCGGCTCCGGGTCCGAGAAGATCGCGCTCCCGGCGACGAGCAGCGTCGCGCCGGCCTGCCTCAACGCCTGCGCGTTCTCCTCACCGACGCCGCCGTCGACCTGGACCGGGCAGGAGACGAGCTCGGCGAGCCGGGCGACGCGATCGAGCGCCTCCGGCATGAACGGCTGTCCCGAGTACCCGGGCCAGATGCTCATCACGAGCACGAGGTCGGCGGCCGCCCGTTCGGCCGCCGCCGCGGCGCTGTCCGGCGACGTCCCCGGGTTGAACGAGACGCCGACGCGGAGGCCGAGCTCCCGCGCGGCCGCCGCGACGCCGGCCGGGTCGTCCGTCGCCTCGACGTGGAAGGTGACCGAGTCGGCGCCCGAGCGCGCGAACTCGTCGAAGTGGTGGACGGGGTCGGTGACCATGAGGTGGCAGTCGACGACGCCGCCGGCCGCGTGGATGCCCTCCGCGATGCTCCGCAGGACGACCGGGCCGATGGTCACCGGCGGGACGAAGTGCCCGTCGCCGGTGTCGAAGTGGAACACGCGGCAGCCCGCCGCCAGCAGCTCGTCGACCTGCGCTCCGAGCCGCCGGAAGTCGGCGGCGTACAGCGACGGCTCGACCTCCGCGCCGCCTCGGATCCACTGGGGCCACCCCACGCGGCGATCGTACCCCGGGCCCCGGCGAGGCACCCGCAGGGCGCTCAGGGGACGCGCAGGCGCGCCACGAAGAAGCCGCTCGTCCCGTGGACGTGCGGCAGCGTCTGCAGGAACTCGGGCCGACGCGGATGGGCGAACGCCGGCCACTCGGCGCCGAGGTCGTCGAGCGGGAGCCCGACCTCGTCGACCACCGCCTCCGACTCGTCCGCGTTCACCGTGCAGACGGAGTACGTGACCGTCGCTCCCGGGCGCGCGCGCTCGATCGCGGCGCACAGGAGCGAGCGCTGCAGGGCCGGCAGCGGCTCCGCCCGCCAGCGCAGGTCAGGGCGTGCGGCGAGCACGCCGAGCCCCGAGCACGGAGCGTCGACCAGCACGCGGTCGAAGCCCTGCAGCGTCGACGGCAGGTCGCGACCGTCTGCCTGGACGACCGTCACCCGCGTCGCCCCGAGCCGACGGACGTTCTCCTCGAGCTCGCGGGTACGCGTCGCCGACACGTCGACCGCGACGACGTCGCCGGCGAGCATCGTCGCCTTGCCTCCCGGGGCGGCGCACAGGTCGAGCGTCCGCTCCCCGGCGCGTGAGCCGACGACGTGCCCGACGAGCTGGGAGCCACGGCTCTGCGGCCAGATGCGCCCCGCGGCGACGGCCGCCTCGTCGACGCGGTCGACGATCCACGCATCGGGCAGGACGTCGTCCGGACGGCCCTCGATCTCCCCGTGCACACGGCGGACGGCGAGCTCCGGCGGCTCGTTCTGCGCCCGCATCAGCGCGCGGGCGCCGTCGGGGCCGAGGTCGCGCCACCAGACCTCGGCGACCCAGTCGGGGTACGAGTGCAGGAGGGCGGCCTCCCCCGGGGTCGTCTCGGGCAGCCCCGCGAGCAGTCCCCGCATCCGTTCTGCGAGACGCCGCATGACGGCGTTGGCGAACGGAACGGCCCGTACGGAGCCCGCGCGGCGGACGAGCTCGACGGACTCGTTCACCGCCGCGTAGCGTGGGATCCCGTCGAGGAAGCCGACCTGGTACGCGCCGAGGCGAAGCGCCGCGAGCACCTCTGCGTCGATCCGCTCCACGGGGCGCCGGGCGAGCGTCGCGATCGCGTGATCGAGGGTGCGTGCCCGCTGCACCGCCCCGTAGGCGAGGCGTTGCGCAAGGGCGCGGTCGCGGTCGTCGAGGCCCGTCGCGGCCGCTCGCAGCGCCCGGTCGGCCCAGGCCCCGTCCTCGAAGACACGGCGGAGCACCTCGTAGGCCGTGACGCGTGCGGGCGCGACCACCGCCGCCATCAGCGGAGGCCGCGCAGCCACGCCTCGACGGGCATCCGACGGCCGCCCTCGGGCTGCACCTCGAGCGGCTCGAACGCGCCGTCGTCGCCCACCCGCGCCCGCCAGACGATCAACGGGCGATCGTGCAGGACGGCGCGCGCCCCGATGTGCGGTGACAGTGCCCGCACGCGGCGGACGAGCTCCTCTGCCGGTCGGGTGAGGTCGAGCACGCGATCCGCCGGGCCGATCTTCTCCGCGTAGGTCACACCGTCGTCGGGCTGCGCGACGAACACCGGTTCCGGGTCGGAGAGCACGCGGTCGAGGAGGCGGGCGGCGACGTCGGCCGCGCGCCGGTAGACGGCGCCGGCGTCGTCGTCCGGGGCGATCGGGAACGACTCCTGCGCGACGGTCGGGCCGGCGTCGAGCGCCTCCACCGTCTCGTGGATCGTGACCCCGGTCTCCGTGTCCCCTGCCAGGATCGCCCGCTCGACGGGGGCGGCGCCCCGCCATCGCGGCAACAGCGACGGATGCACGTTGAGCCAGGACCGCTCTGCCAGCAGCGCGGCAGGGACGAGCACGCCGTAGGCGCAGACGACGACGATCGGGGCCCCGAGGTCGAGCGACGGCTCCAGGCGCTCGGGTTGGAGGACCGGGATCCCGAGACGCTCGGCGGTCACCTTCGCAGCCGGCGCCGCGAGCCGCCGGCCCCGGCCGGTCGGCGCATCGGGCCTCGTCAGGAGGCAGACGACCTCGCGGGACGCCGCGAGGCGCTCGAGCACGTCCGCGCCGAACGGCGCCGTCGCCGCGACGGCGATCCCCGCGGGGCTCACTGCGACAGCAGGAGCCTCGGGCGGAGCTGCCGGAGCGCCTCCCGGCGCGACTCCGGATCCGTGCGGTCGACGATCAGCACGCCGTCGAGGTGGTCGACCTCGTGCTGCACGACCCGAGCGATGAGCCCCTCGAGCTCGAGGACGACCTGCTCGCCGAGCGCGTCCGTGCCCTCGAGCGTGATCTCGAGCGGGCGCTCGACGTCGACGCGGACCGTCCCGAGCGACAGACAGCCTTCCTCGTCGACCTCCGTCTTGGTCGACGACCGGGTGATCACGGGGTTGACGACCATCCGGGCCACCTCGCCGTCGTTGAAGACGAAGAACCGGCGCAGGATGCCGACCTGCGTCGCCGCGAGCCCGATCCCGTCGGCGTCGTGCATGAGCGCGATCATCCGCTCCGCCATCCGGGGCAGCTCGTCGTCGAAGGACTCGACCTCGACAGCCCGCATGCGGAGCGCGGGGTCCCCGTACTGCCTGATCTGCGAGAGGGCGATCCGCTTGCGCGCCTCGTGCTCGGCAGCGGCGCGCGCCTCCTCCTCCTCCTCGAGGGCGGTGTCGACGTCGGCGTGGTCGTGGTCGTGCTCCGGCGCGGCCATCGTCGGCGAGTGTAGCCGTCGCCCCGGGAGCGAGAGGGTCGATCGGAACGTGGTCACGGCGGACGGCAGGCGGCGCGTGCCCCCCCGCACGACGCCCCCATCGATCATCCGATCGACCGGCTAGAGGGACTGTGGGTCGACGTCCACCACGGCCGTGAGGCCGTCCCGGCGCATCGCCGGCCCGGCAGCGGCGAGCAGCCGTGCCGCCTGTCTCGCGAGCCGTCGCGGCTCCGCCGTCTTGGCGACGAGCTGTGCGCGGTGGCGGCCGCGCAGGCGGAGGAGCGGCGCCGGCCCGAGGAGGTCGGCCCCGAGCCCGTCGAGCCCATCGCGGATCTCCTGGAGCGCGCGCAGTGGGGCGCCGGGCTCCGCCCCCGAGACCACGATCGTCACGACGTGGCGGAAGGGGGGGTAGCCCAAGGCTTCCCGCCGCTCCGTCTCGCCCGCGAGGAACCGGGCGACGTCGTGCCGCACCGCGTAGGCGAACGGTGTCGCGTCCGGCTGGAACGTCTGCACGAGCACGAGGCCGGGTGCGTCGCGCCCGCTCCTCCCGGCCAGCTGGGTGACGAGCTGGAACGTCCGCTCCTCGGCGCGGAAGTCGGGCAGGGCGAGCCCGGTGTCCGCATCGACGACGGCCGCGAGCGAGACACCCGGGAAGTGGTGCCCCTTGGCGACCATCTGCGTGCCGACGAGGACGGCGCGATCGGCCTCACGGAACCGGAGCAGCGCCTCGCGGAGCGCTCCGGGTCGGGCCGCGGTGTCCGCATCGAGGCGGATCCGCTCGAGCTCCGGCACGCAGCGTGCGAGCTCGGCCTCGAGCCGTTGCGTGCCGGCGCCGACGCGTGCGACGTCCGCAGACCCGCACGCGGAGCACCGATCGGGGAGCGGCTCGCTGTACCCGCAGTGGTGGCAGTGGATGCGGTCGTCGCCGTGCAGGGTCAACGCGACGTCGCAGTGGTCGCAGCGACGCGTGACGCCGCACGAGCGGCAGTGGACCGCGGGTGCGATCCCACGACGGTTGAGGAGGAGGATCGCACGCCCGCCGCCGTCGACGAGCCGGCCCAACTCCTCGAGCAGGGGGGCCGACAGCGGGTACCCGGCCTCGCGGCGAAGGTCGACGAGACGCACCCTCGGCAACGGCGCGCCGATCCGCACCGGCAGCGAGAGGCGCTCGAGCCGCGCCCAGCTCTCGGGACGAGGCGTCGCGCTTCCGTAGACCGCCACCGCACCCTCGAGCGCCGCCCGCTTGGCCGCGACCGTGCGGGCGTCGTAGCGCGGGTCGGACTCCTGCTTGTAGGCGGCGTCGTGCTCCTCGTCGACGACGATCAGACCGACGCCGCGCATCGGTGCGAACACGGCGGAGCGCGCGCCGACGACGACCCGTGCCTCTCCGCGCGCGACGCGGTCGCGCTCGTCACGGCGCTCTGCCTGCCCGAGCCCCGAGTGGAGGATCGCCACCGTGTCCCCGAAGCGTTGTCGGAAGCGCCCCACCGTCTGCGGTGCCAGCGCGATCTCGGGCACGAGCACGATCGCGCCCAACCCGCGTTCGAGCGCCGCCGCGCACGCCTGCAGGTACACCTCCGTCTTGCCGCTCCCCGTCGGCCCCTCGAGCAGCACGTGGTGCCCGAGCCCCTCGTCGAGCGCGGCGACGATCCGCTGGACCGCACCTCGCTGCTCGGCCGTCAGCGCGTCCGGCTCCGCCTCCCCGTCGAGCGCATCACGCTCGGCCGGCGACGGTCGTGTCCCTCGCGGCGATCGTCGCCGGGGCGCGACGAGCTCGAGGGCCCGCGCCGGCGTGGAGCCGTAGTAGTCGGCGAGCCAGATCGCCAAGTCGACGAGGGACGCAGGGATCTCGTCGAGGACGTCACCGACCGGGACGGGCTCGACTCCGTGCGGTGCCTCGACACCGACATCGGTGACGACGCCCCGGGCGCGGGATCGGCCGAGGCGGACGTCGACGACGGTGCCCTTCCGCACGTCCTCGCCGACGACGTAGGTGAAGGGGCGAGCGAGGGTGCGGGTCGAGACGAGCGGGTAGATCGACGCGAGGGGCATCGCGACCGAGCGTAGCCCCGCGGGCGGAAGACCCGGAGAACGGCGAGCGCGGACAGGCACGAACGACCCGCGAGATCGGGATCTCGACGCCTCGCGCCGCGACGACGAGTCGGCGTCGAGCCGTGTCCCGGCAACGGTGGGGAGCGGCGCAACGCGTCGCGATCGCGGACGCTCAGGCGGGCCGCGAGGGCGAGCGCGACCCATGGCTGCGCCGAACCGCTGGCTGTAAGGTTCCCCTTACATGGCGTGCTCGATGATCCTGCTGGAGGGTGTGACCAAGCGCTTCGGCGACGTCGTCGCGGTCGACGACGCGTCGCTCTGCGTCGAGCGCGGAGACGTCGTCGCGCTGCTCGGCCCGTCCGGATGCGGCAAGACGACGATGCTCCGCCTGATCGCGGGCTTCGAGCGGCCCGACGCGGGGACCGTCGAGATCGGCGGCGCTCCGGCGGCCGGCGCGGGAGCCTGGCTCCCGCCCGAGCGACGCCCGGTCGGGATGGTCTTCCAGGACTACGCGCTGTTCCCGCACCTGACGGTCGCGGAGAACGTCGGCTTCGGCGTGTCGCGGGCCGAGCGCGGTGCGCGCGTCCCGATGCTGCTCGCGCTCGTCGGCCTGTGCGGGCTCGGCGAGCGCTACCCGCACGAGCTCTCCGGAGGGCAGCAGCAGCGCGTCGCGCTCGCGCGCGCGCTCGCACCGGCTCCCGAGGTCGTGCTGCTCGACGAGCCCTGGTCGAACGTCGATCCGCACCTCCGCGAGGAGCTGCGGGGCGAGGTGACCGGGATCCTGCGGCCGCTCGGGGTCACCGCCGTGCTCGTGACGCACGACCGCGAGGAAGCGTTCTCGGTCGCCGATCGCATCGCCCTCGTCCACGAGGGGACGATTGTCCAGGAGGGAGCCCCCGAGGAGCTCTACTTCGCGCCGGCGTCGCGCTGGGTGGCCGAGTTCGTGGGAGCCGGGAACGTGTTGCGCGGCCACGTCGAGCGCGGGGTCGTGCACACGAGGCTCGGCGCGTTCCCGGCGAACGGCGCGTCGGCAGCGGGCGAGGTGGACGTGCTCGTCCGTCCGGAGCTGCTCGAGCTGACCCCGGACCCGGACGGCGCCGCCGAGGTCGTGTGCCGCGAGTTCCGCGGCCACGACGTCTTCTACCGCGTCGTCCTCGACGGCGTCGAGCTCGTGTCGCACCGGCCGTCGACAGAGGTCGTGCCCCTCGGTGCACGCGTCTCGATCAGGTTGCACGAGGGCCGGGTGCCGGTTTTTCACTAGCGCCGCCGGACATTGAGGTACGGTGCCCCTTACATCAGGCCGAGGGATCATCGCTCGCAGGGGACGCAACTTGAGGACGACAGCAACTCTCGCCGTGCTCGTCGCGGCGATCTTCTCTGCGGGGTGCGGGAGCGACGACGGCTCGGGCCCGCTCACCGTGTACTCGGGGCGCGAGGAGGAGCTCGTGCAGCCGCTCTTCGACCGGTTCGCCGCGGAGACCGGGACCCGGGTCGAGGTGCGCTACGCCGACAGCGCCGAGCTCGCGGCGACGATCAACGAGGAGGGCGGGAACTCCCCGGCCGATGTCTTCTTCGCCCAGGACCCGGGATCCCTCGGCGCCGTCGAGAGCCAGCTCGCGGCGCTCCCGCCCGAGACGCTCGATCGCGTCGATTCCCGCTTCCGCGACGACCGCGGCCGCTGGGTGGGCACGTCGGGCCGCTCCCGCGTGCTCGTGTACAACACCGACGCGGTCGCTGCGGCAGATCTCCCTTCCTCGGTCTTCGACCTCACCGATGCCGCCTGGAGAGGGCGGATCGGGATCGCCCCCACGAACGCGTCGTTCCAGGCGTTCGTCACGGCGATGCGGCTCTCGGTCGGAGACGACCGCACGCGCGAATGGCTCGTCGGCCTGAAGGCGAACCAGCCGCGGACCTACGAGAAGAACCTGCCGATCGTCGAGGCCGCGGCCTCCGGCGAGATCGACGTCGGGCTCGTCAACCACTACTACCTGGCACTCGTGAAGGACGAGCAACCCGACGCGCCGGTCGCGAACCATTTCTTCGAGCCGGGCGATCCGGGTGCACTCGTGAGCGTCGCAGGCGTCGGAGTGCTCGCCAGCACCGATCAACCCGAGGAGGCGCGCGCCCTCGTGGACTTCCTGCTATCGGACGACGGCCAGCGCTTCTACACGGAGGAGGCCGAAGAGACCGAGTACCCGCTCGTCGCGGGCATCCCCTCGGCGCCCGGGCTGCCTCCGCTCGGCGACCTGCAGGGGCCGGACGTCGATCTCTCGTCCTTCGGGGGCGAGCTCGAGTCGACCGTCGAGCTGCTGCGCGAGACCGGCTACCTGACGTGAGCCGGGCGACGGGGAGCCGGCGGCCCCCGTTCGTGCTCGTCCTCACGGCGGGCGTCGTCGTCGCCGCGCTCCTCCTGCCGCTCGCATACCTCCTCGTCCGGATCGGCGACGACGCGGCCCGCGCGCTCGAGGTGCTGGGCGAGGCCTCGACGTGGCGGCTCGTCTGGAACACGGTCATCCTCGTCGTCGGCGTCGTCGTCGCCGCGGTCGCCGTCGCCGTGCCGCTCGCCTGGCTCGTGACGAGAACCGACCTGCCCGGTCGACGCGCCTGGGCGGTCGCCGGGGCCCTGCCACTCGTGATCCCGAGCTACGTCGCCGCGCTCTGCCTGCTCGGGGCCTTCGGAGAGCGCGGGCTGCTCGCGGACTTGCTCGGCGTCGACCGCCTGCCCGACATCACGGGGTACTGGGGCGCCGTCGCCGCCCTCACGCTGGCCACGTACCCCTTCGTGTTCCTGCTCACACAGGCCGCTCTTCGCGACCTCGACCCGACGCTGGAGGAGGCTGCGCGCGGTCTCGGCGTGTCGGGGTGGCGCTCGTTCGCCCGCGTGACCGCGCCGTCGATCCGGCCGGCCGTCGGGCTCGGCGCGCTGCTCGTCGCGCTGTACACGCTCTCGGACTTCGGCGTCGTCTCCCTCATGCGCTACGACGCGCTCACGAGGGCGATCTACATCCAGTACCGGAGCCTCTTCGACCGGACGCCGGCGGCGACGCTCGCGCTGCTGCTCGTCCTGCTGACCGCGATCGCCCTGATCGCCGAGTACCACACGCGCAGGCGCGGGCGACTGCACCGCACGGGACCCGGATCGCCGCGACCGGCGCCCGCCGTGACGCTCGGGCGATGGACGGCGCCGGCGCTCGCGTACTGCACGCTCGTCACCGGGCTCTTCCTCATCCTGCCGGCGACGATCCTGGTGACCTGGCTCGTCCGCGGCATCGTCAACGACCGCGATCTCGAGGCGCCCTGGAGTGCCCTCGTCGACTCGCTCGGCGCATCCGGGCTGGCCGCCGCGGCCGCCGTGCTCGCCGCCCTCCCCGTCGCCGTGCTCGCGACGCGATACCCCGGGCGGCGCACGCGAACGCTGGAGCGACTCTCGTATGCGGGGAATGCGCTCCCCGGGCTCGTGATCGCCCTCGCGCTCGTCTTCTTCGCCGCCCGGTACGCGTCCCCCGTCTACCAGACGCTCGCACTGCTCGTCTTCGCCTACGTCGTCCGCTTCTTCCCGCAGGCGATGTCGGGCGTCGAGTCGTCACTGCAACGGGTCAGCCCTCGCGTCGAGGAGGCCGCCCGCGGCCTCGGCCGGGGGCCGCTCGCGACGACGATGCTCGTCACCGTCCCGCTCGCCCGCTCGGGAGTGCTCGCAGGAGCGGCCCTCGTGTTCCTGTCCGCCATGAAGGAGCTGCCGGCCACGCTGCTCCTCCGGCCGATCGGCTTCGAGACGCTCGCCACCGAGATCTGGAAGCTGACCCAGGTGGGCGCCTACTCGCGGGCGGCGCTTCCCGCGCTCGTCCTGATCGTCGCCTCCGCCCCGGTCCTCTATCTCGTCTCACGCGACCGCCGCCTCGAGTCGGGTGCAGGCGGGTAGAGTCGACGGATGGCGCAGGGGCACGGTCACTCCGTCGACGAGTACCTGGAGACGATCTACTTCCTCGCGTTCCCGATCGGCGAGTACCGCCCCGCCACGGGCTCCCAGGCGATCGCCGCCCGGGTCGCCGAGATGCTCGGCGTGTCACGCGCATCGGCCGGAGAGATGCTGAAGCGGCTCGAGGCCGAAGGGCTCGTCGAGCGGGGCGAGCAGCGAGAGGCGATCCTCACGCCGACCGGTGTCGAGCGTGCCAAACGGGTCGTCCGCAAGCACCGCATCATCGAGCGCTTCCTCACCGACTTCATGGGCTACACGGCGTCCGAGTCGCACGTCCAGGCGGACGAGATGGGCGACACGTTCACCGACGACATGATCGAGCGAATGAACGAGCGGCTCGGCTTCCCGGACCGCTGTCCTCACGGGTGGCCCGTCGAGCCGGACGCCGAGCAGGTCGAGAACACGGAGCTCGTTCCGCTGTCCGAGCTGACCGTGGGCGGCGAAGGGGAGATCGTGCGGCTCGCCGAGCACGACGGCGACCTCCTGCACTGGTTCTACGACGAGGGGCTCGTCCCGGGGACGCGGATCGTGGTTCGCGAGCTCCAGGAGGGCACGGGCGAGGTGCGCGTCGCCGTCGACGGGGACGAGCGCGGGATCGCGGAGACGGCGGCGCTGGGGCTGTACGTCCGCCCGGCAGCCTGACGGGGGCGACCCGGGCTGCTTACGAAACCCTCACCCGATCCTCAGCGTGCACTCACCCGGCCCCGCGAGCATGGTGCGAGGCATATCCACGACGAAGGGGAGGCATGAACCCGAACCGTCTCACGATCACCTCCGTGGTCGCCGCAGGCGCCCTGTTGGCCAGCGGCGGCGCGGCGCTCGCCGACGACGGCAAGGACACGACCGCTCGCTGCGATGCGCGCCTCGCAAAGCTCGCCGAGAAGAAGGGCGTCAGCGTCGAGCAGCTCACCACCGACCTCAAGGCGAAGGCGACCGCGAAGATCGACGCGGCAGAGAAGGCCGGCAAGATCACGGCGGAGCAGGCGGCCGCGAAGCGTGCCGCGGTCGCCCAGGGGACCGGCTGCACGGTGGTCGGGAAGAAGCAGTCGAAGGGGCTGGGCGCCAAGGCCAAGGGCCTGCGGCTCGGGATACTGGCCGGCGCAGCCGACTACCTCGGCCTGTCGAGAGCCGAGTTGAAGGCGGAGCTGAAGCAGGGCACGACGCTCGCCGGGCTCGCGGCGGCCAAGGGCAAGACGGTCGACGGCCTCAAGAGCGCGATGCTCGCGAAGGCGACGGACCGCCTCGCGAAGGCCGCCGCCCAGGGCCGGATCACGGCGGAGCAGAGCGCGAAGCGCCTCGCGCGGCTGACGGCGCTCGTCGACAAGATCGTCACGCAGAGCTTCGTCAAGCAGCGCGCCTGACGGGCCGCTCCGGGCGGGCGGTGGGAGGCCGGAGGCCGTCCACCGCCCGTCTCAGCCTTCTCTCAGGCGGTTCTGCCACCCTTCAGGGGTGAGCGCGCACGTCCTCGTCGTCGACGACGAGCCCGCCCTGCGGGAGTCCTTGGCTCGCGCCCTCACCGCAGAGGGCTACGCCGTCGATACCGCCCCGGACGGGACGACGGCCCTGGAGCGCCTGCGCCACGAGGAGCCGGACGCCGTCGTGCTCGACGTGCTGATGCCCGGCCCGGACGGGCTGGAGGTCGCACGGCGGCTGCGTGCCGCCGGCTCCCGGGTGCCGGTCCTGATGCTGACTGCCCGCGACGGCGTCGGCGACCGGGTCGCCGGGCTCGACGCGGGGGCCGACGACTACGTCGTCAAGCCGTTCGCCCTCGAGGAGCTGCTCGCACGGCTGCGTGCCCTCCTCCGCCGCGGCCACGGCGCCGAGCCGAGCGGTGAGCGCCTGCAGTTCGTCGACCTCGGGCTCGACACGGGGACCCGTGAGGTCCGTCGCGGCGACCGTGCGATCGAGCTGACGCGCACGGAGTTCGCCCTGCTCGAGCTCTTCCTCCGCAACCCCCGCCAGGTGCTCACGCGCGCGCTGCTCTTCGACCGCGTATGGGGCTACGACTTCGGGCCGACCTCGAACACGCTGGAGGTGTACGTCGGGTACCTGCGCCGGAAGACCGAGGAGGGCGGTGAGCCCCGACTGATCCAGACCGTGCGCGGCGTCGGCTACGCGCTCCGCGAGCCGTGAGCTTCCGCGCCCGCGTCGCGCTCGCGGCTGCGGCCGCGGTCGCCGTGGCGGTGGTCGGCATCTCGATCGGCGCCTACGTCCTCGTGCGCGACAGCCTGCGGGACGAGGTCGACCGCTCGCTGAGCCAACGCAGTGTCCGCACCGAGCTGGCGCCCTTCGGTCGGCGCTTCGGGACGATCCGCCCACCGGCGTTCGGCGGTGCCGCCGGGTACCTCCAGCTCGTCGGCGCCGACGGCGCGACGCTCCGGCCGCCCGGCGACGACGTCCCCCTCCCCGTCGACGACGCCGATCTCGCGGTCGCGCGGGGCGAGTCGGGTGCCCGCTACGCCGACGTCGAGGTCGACGGCATCCACCTGCGCGTGCTCACGCGCCCCGTCCCGGGCGGCGCTCTCCAGCTCGCGCGGCCGCTCGAGGAGGTCGACGCATCGCTCTCGCGGCTCCGCGCCGCTCTCCTCGTCGCGGGTGGGGCCGGTATCGCGCTCGCGGCCCTCCTCGGCCTCGTGGTCAGCCGGACCGCCGTCGCGCCCCTCGGCCGGCTCGCCGACGAGGCCGAGGCGATCGGCGCCACCGGCGACCTGACGCGGCGCGTGGGCATCGCCGGCACCGACGAGATCGGGCGGCTCGGTCACCGCTTCGACGAGATGCTCGCAGCCCTCGAGTCCTCGGAGCTCGCCCGCCGGCAGCTCGTCGCCGACGCCTCGCACGAGCTGCGGACGCCGATCGCGACCGTGCGCACGAACGTCGACCTGCTCGCCCGGCACCCGGATCTCTCCCCGCCCGAGCGCGACGCCGCCCTCGAGACAGCCCGCACGCAGCTCGAGGAGCTCTCGGCGCTCGTCACCGACCTCGTGGAGGTCGCGCGCGACGGCTCGGAGCCCGCGGCCCCGCCGGAGGCGTTCCGGCTCGACGAGGTCGTCGGCGACGCCGTGGGACGTGTGGAGCGCGCGTACCCCGCGATCCGCTTCTCGGTGGAGCACGAGCCGGCCGTCGTCGACGGCGTCGCCGACCGCGTCCATCGGGCCGTCTCGAACCTGCTCGACAACGCGGCGAAGTGGAGCCCCGAGGGCGGCGTCGTCGAGGTGCGCGTGCGCGGCGCGGAGGTCGTCGTCCGTGACCACGGCCCGGGGATCGACCCGGACGACCTGCCACACGTCTTCGAGCGCTTCTACCGTGCCCCCACCGCGCGCTCGACTCCCGGCTCCGGCCTCGGGCTCGCGATCGTCCAGCGCGTCGCCGCCGAGCACGGAGGCGCCGTGACGGCGGAGAACGCGGCGGACGGCGGCGCACGGTTCGCGCTCCGGCTCGGGCCGGGCGACCACGCCGTCGGCCCTGTCTGAACTCTTACCCTGCTCTCAGCCCGTTCTCAGGCTCGTCCGGTTCACTGGAACTCGACACGAACCGACGGCAACCAAGGAGACAGCACATGACCTACCGCCCCCGACGCTCGATCGTGATCGCCTTCGTCGCAGCGCTCCTCGTCATCGGCGTGAGCGCCGCCGTGGCGTCGAACGGCGACCTCGAGGCGAAGCGCGACGCCTTCATCGCGAACGTCGCGAAGCGTCTCGGCGTGACGACCACCGCGCTCGAGGAGGCGCTCAAGGGCGCGCGTATCGACCAGGTCGACGAGGCCCTGAACGACGGGAAGATCACGCAGGAGCAGGCCGACGCGGCCAAGGAGCGGATCGAGTCCGGCGAGGGCCGCGGCTTCGGGTTCCGCCCCGGGCCCGGCCACCACGGCTTCGGCCACCACGGCTTCGGCCACCGCGGCATGGGCCTCGACGCCGCTGCGGCGTACCTCGGGCTGACCGCCGACGAGCTGCGCACGGAGCTCCGGAGCGGAAAGTCCCTCGCCACGATCGCGGGCGAGCAGGGCAAGTCGGTGGACGGCCTCAAGGCCGCCCTCCTCGAGGACGCGACCACGAAGCTCGACGAGGCGGTCGCCGCGGGGCGCATCACCGAGGACCAGAAGGCGGCGATGCTCGAGCGGCTCACGGAGCGGATCGACGCGATGGTCGAGCGGACTCCGGGCGAGCGGTTCGGCGGCGGCCCCAAGCCAGCCGGCTTCGCGCCGACGTACGCGCTGACGTAGCGCGCGACGACCCTCGAATGAGACCGTCGAGGCCCGCGATCGCGGGCCTCGACGCGTGCCGAGGCAGGCCCACCGGCCCGCGCGGACCGAGAGCGACGACGTGCGCGCTGCTCTCGCCGGCGCCCGGGATGCTCAGGCCGGCGCCGGTGCCGTGAGGCCCGCGGCCTCGCGGAGCGCCTCGACGCGATCGAGGCGCTCCCACAGGAAGTCCCGGTCGTCACGGCCGAAGTGCCCGTAGGCCGCCGTCTTCGTGTAGATCGGCCGGCGGAGGTCGAGCTCGCGAATGATCGCCCCGGGCCGCAGGTCGAAGAACTCGCCGACCAGCCGCTCGATCGTCGCGAGCGGCACCGCCTCGGTGCCGAAGCAGTCGACGTTGAGGCTCATCGGGTGCGCGACGCCGATCGCGTACGCGACCTGGAGCTGGCAGCGCTCCGCGAGCCCGGCGCCGACGACGTTCTTGGCCGCGTGCCGGGCGGCGTAGGCCGCGGATCGGTCGACCTTCGTCGGGTCCTTGCCCGAGAAGGCGCCGCCACCGTGCGGCGCGGCACCCCCGTAGGTGTCGACGATGATCTTGCGGCCGGTGAGCCCGGTGTCGCCCATCGGCCCCCCGATCACGAACTTGCCCGTCGGGTTGAGGAAGAAGAAGTCCTTGTCGCCGAGCTTCGCCGGGTCGAACAGGTCGCGGAAGTCCGCGTGCAGGATCGGCTCGACGACGTGCTCCAGCAGGTCCGGTCGCATCAGCGTCTCGACGTCGATGCCGTCCCGATGCTGCGTCGAGACGAGCACCCGCTCGATCTCGACCGGTCGCTGATGCCCGTGCTCGTCGACCTCGTAGCGCACGGTCACCTGCGCCTTGCCGTCGGGGCGGAGGTAGGGCACGACGTCGGCCTTCCTGACCTCGGCGAGGCGCTTCGCCAGCTTGTGGGCGAGCATGATCGGGAGCGGCATCAGCTCGTTCGTCTCGTTGGTCGCGTAGCCGAACATCATCCCCTGGTCGCCGGCCCCGATCAGGTCGACCGGATCGTCGTCGCCGTGCTGCGCCTCGTAGGACTCGTCGACCCCCTGGGCGATGTCCGGCGACTGCTCGTCGAGCGCGACGACGACGCCGCAGGTCTCGTAGTCGAAGCCGTACTTCGCGCGCGTGTAGCCGATCTCGGCGATCCGGTTCCGCACGATCTGGCGGATGTCGACGTACGTGTCGGTCGAGATCTCCCCCGAGACGACGACGAGCCCGGTCGTGATCAGCGTCTCGCAGGCGACGCGCGCATCCGGGTCGTCGGCGAGGACGGCGTCGAGCACCGAATCGGAGATCTGGTCGGCGATCTTGTCCGGGTGCCCCTCGGTGACCGACTCGGACGTGAACTGGAACGAGCGCACTGCCATGCCCGTCGAAGCCTACACACGGCCCGGTAGGCGCTACTCCCTCGTCGGCTCGCGATGCATCAACTGCGAGACGAGGTCCGTCAGCGACACGCCTTCGAGCACGGCGCACACGCCGTCGGTGATCGGCATCTCGATCTCGAGCCGGCGTGCGAGGTCGCGCAGGATCGGCGCCGTCGTCAGCCCCTCCACGACCTGGCCGATCTCCGCGACCGCCTCCTCGGCGGTCGCGCCCCGTGCGATCAGCTCGCCCGCCCGCCGGTTTCGACCGACGGGCGACCAGCACGTGACGACGAGGTCGCCGAGGCCGGCGAGGCCGGCGAACGTCTCGGGCCGCGCGCCGGCCGCCTCGGCGAGCCGCCGCATCTCGGCGAGCCCGCGGGTGACGAGCCCCGACTTCGCGTTGTCACCGAGTCCGAGGCCGTCGGCGCCGCCGGCCGCGAGCGCGATCACGTTCTTCGCGGCGGCGCACAGCTCGACGCCGAGCACGTCGTCGTTCACGTAGACCCGGAAGACCGCCGAGTTGACCGCGCGCTGCAGCTCGAGCGTCAGGGCGGCGTCCTCGCTCGCGATCACCGTCGCCGCGGGAAGTCCTTGCGCGATCTCGCCCGCGATGTTCGGGCCGGAGAGGACGGCGACGGGCCGCCCGCGGACGAGCGTCGAAAGCCGCTCCCCGGTCGACGGGTCGAGGCCCTTCGTGAGACTGAGGATCGGCGCTTCCCCGGGGAGGGCGTCGACGACGCCCCGGAAGGCACGGCTCGGGACGGCGACGACGATCAGGTCGGCCTCCTCCGCGGGCGCGTCGGCGACCGTCGAGGCCGCGATGCCGCGGAGGTCGATCGACCGCGCATACCCTGGGTTGCGGCCCGTCCCGGCGATCGCCGCCGCCTGCTCGGCATCGCGACAGGCGAGTGTCACCCGGTGGCCACGGTCGCGCAGGAGCACGGCGAACGCCGTCCCCCACGATCCACCGCCGACCACGACGGCGTGCATCACCCGCGAGGCCGCCACTCGGTCACTCGCTCTTCCGGAAGTCGATCGAGACGGGCACGCCCTCGAGCGTAAACCGTCGCCGGAGTTCGTTCTCGACCCAGTAGCCGTAGTCGCGCGTGACGAGGCGCGGTTCGTTGACGTAGACCCGGAGCCGCGGTGGGCGCACGCCGGTCTGCGTGCCGTACAGGAGCCGCAGCCGGCGCCCGCGCTCCTGGGGGCCCGGCCGGGCCTCGCGCAACTCGGCGAGCGCCCGGTTCAGGCTCGGCGTCGAGATGCGGGACACGTGCTTCGCGTAGAGCTCCTCGACATGGTCGAGCAGCCGACCGAGCCCACGCCCGCTGTGGGCCGAGACGGCGATCACGGGCGGACGCTGGCGCAGACGGCGGTGGAGCAGCCCCTTCGTCTCCTGCAGGTCGATCGTCGACACGTCCCACTTCGAGAGGACGACGAGCGTCGAGCACCCCGACTTGCGGGCGAGGTCGGCCACGGCGAGGTCCTGCTCGACGACGCCCTCGGCGGAGTCCACGAGCACGAGCGCGACGTCCGCCCGCGAGGCGGCCTCGCGCGCACGGAGCTCCGAGTAGTACTCGATGCCCTGACGCTGGTGACGCTTCCGGCGGAGCCCGGCGGTGTCGACGAGCACGAAGGTGGTGTCGTCCCGCCGCAACTCGGTGTCGATCGCATCACGGGTCGTTCCCGGGACGTCGGAGACGATCACGCGCTCGCGCCCGAGCAGGGCGTTCAGCAGCGACGACTTGCCGACGTTCGGGCGGCCGAGGATCGCGACCCGGATCGCCTCCTCGCCGACCACGGGCTCGTTCGCGCCCGGCAGGCGGCGGACGACCTCGTCGAGGAGGTCGCCCGTCCCGTGCCCGTGCAGCGCCGAGATCGGCCAGGGATCGCCCAGGCCGAGCCGGTGGAACTCGAGGGCTTCGAGATCGCGACGCGGGTCGTCGAGCTTGTTCGCGACGACGAGCACGGGCCGACCGGCGGCCCGCAGCAGGGCCGCGAGATCCTCGTCCCCCGGCGTCACACCCGCCCGCGCGTCGACGACGAAGAGCACGAGGTCGGCCTCCTCCACGGCCGCCCGTGCCTGATCGGCGATCGCCGGGCCGTAGAGGCCGCCGTCGACCTCGTCCACACCGCCCGTGTCGACGACCCGGAAGGACGTGCCGCTCCACTCGCAGACGAGCTCCTTGCGGTCCCGCGTGACGCCGGGAGTCTCGTGGACGACGGCCGCCCGGGTCTCCCCGAGGCGGTTGACGAGCGTCGACTTCCCCACGTTCGGGAAGCCGACGATCGCCACCGTCCCCGCGAGCGTGACGGCGGGAGCCGGCGCCGAATCGACGTCGGCGGGCTCGTGCCTATCGCTCGACATCGACGGAGCCGGCGAGAGGGCCGGGTGGTGTCGCGTGCCGCGGTCGCCCGAGCCGGTGCATCTCGACCAGCCACTTCCAGAGGTGAACGATCTCGGCCTGGACGACCGCCGACGCCTCGCGGTATCCGCGCCCGCCCCGCGGCAGCCCGTCGAACAGGAGCGGCTCGCCCCACGCGATCGAGACCGGATGGAAGTTCCCGACGCGCCATGTCTGGGATCCGTGGACGGCGGCCGGGATGACCGGGACACCCTCCTGGACGGCGACCATCGCCGCCCCCGGCTGGACGTCACCGGGGACGCCCGAGCGCTGACGCGTGCCCTCGACGAACAGTCCGAGCGCGTGACCGTCGTGGACGACCTGGCGCATCGTGCGCACCGCCTCGCGGTCCGACTCTCCGCGGCGGACGGGGAAGCACCCGAACGCCCGGATCAGCGCACCGAGCCCGGGCGCTCGATGCGCCTCCACCTTCGCCATGTAGCGGATCGTCCGGGGGCACGCGGACCCGAGCGCGGGCGGGTCGATCCAGGAGAAGTGGTTGCAGGCGATCACGACACCGCCCTCCTGCGGGACGCGCTCCTTCCCGTACACCCGGAGGCGGGAGAACACGACGACGAGCGGCTGCAGCGTCAGCCGCCCCACGCCCCACACGGCGTCAGGACCGCTCACCGGCGCTCCTCGACGAGCGTCGCGACGCGGTCGACCACCTCGTCCAGCGTCAGCTGGGTGGTGTCGATCTCCACCGCGTCGACGGCACGGTGCGTGTTGACGGCGTCGCGCTCGTCACGCTCGCGGAGCGCGGTCGCGAGGGCCTCCGCGTCCGCACCGAACCGCTCCGCGTGGCGGCGCCGCACACGGACGGACGCGTCGGCGACCAGCCACACCTTGACGGCGGCGTCGGGTGCGACGACGGCGCCGATGTCGCGCCCCTCGATCACGACGTCCCCCTCCTGGCCGAGCGCCCGCTGACGCTCGCGCATGAGCTCGCGCACCGCCGGGTGGCGCGCGACGACCGGAACAGCCTCGTCGATCCGCTGCTCCCGGATCGCTCCCGTCACGTCGTGGCCGGCGACGATCACCGTCTCCCCGTCCCCGAACGAGACGGGGTTCTCCCTCGCGAGCCGGGCCAACGCCTCGTCGTCCTGCAGCCCGATGCCCCGCTCGAGGGCGAGCCAGGCGAGCGCGCGGTACATCGCCCCCGTGTCGAGGTAGCGGAAGCCGAGTCGCCGCGCGAGCAGGCGTGCGACGGAGGACTTGCCGGCACCCGCCGGCCCGTCGATCGCGACGATCACGCCGCCTCCCGACGCAGTGCGGCGACGAGGTCGAAGAAGCCCGGGAAGCTCACCCCGACGCAGTCCGCGTCGTCCACCCGAACGCCCTCCCCGGACGCGAGGCCCGCGACGGCGCCGAGCATCGCGATCCGGTGGTCCCCGCGACTGTCGACGTGCCCCCCGCGCAGTCGGGACGGCACGCCGGTGACGACGAAGCCGTCGGACGTGCCCCGGGCCCGCACGCCGAGCGCACGGAGCGCGTCGACGGTCGCTTCGATGCGATCGGACTCCTTCGCCCGGAGCTCGGCCGCCCCGCGGAGGCGGCTCTCGCCGCGCGCGAACGAGGCGGCGAGCGCGAAGAGGGGCAGCTCGTCGATCGCGACCGGCACCTCCCTCGAGCCGACCGTCGTGCCGACGAGCGGCGCCGAACGGATCTCGAGGTCACCGGCCGGCTCGCCGCCGATCGAGCGACGGTTGTAGACCGTGACCTTGGCCCCCATGCGCTCGAGGATCGCCAGCAGCCCCGTGCGACGGGGGTTGAGGTTGACGCCGTGCAGATGGAGCTCGGAGCCGGGAACGAGCGTCGCGGCGACGACGAGCGGCGCCGCGGACGAGAAGTCCCCCGGGACGGCGACCTCCCCGAGTGCGAGCCTCTCGGCCGCGGCGACGGAGACGACCCCGGGCCGCACGGCGACACGTGCACCGGCCGCCTGGAGCATCAGCTCGGTGTGGTCGCGGGTCGGCTGCGGCTCCCGCACGACCGTCTCGCCCGCCGCGTAGAGGCCTGCGAGCAGGACGCACGACTTCACCTGCGCGGACGCGACGGGGAGCTCGTACTCGATTCCGTGCAGCGGTCGACCCCGGATGCGAAGGGGAAGCCGACCATCGGTCGTCTCGACCTCGGCGCCCATCCGCGTCAGCGGCTCCGCGATGCGCCCCATCGGCCGGAGGCTCAGCGAGTCGTCGCCGCTGAGATCGAACGTCCCGCCCGACTGGCCGGCGAGAAGCCCGGCGAGGAGGCGCACGAGCGTGCCGGCGTTCGCGCAGTCGATCGGCCCTGCGGGGGGTCGCAGCCCGCGGAGCCCGGCGCCGTGGACGCGGAGCGTCTCGCGCCCGTCCTCGTCCACGACGATGCCGCACGCACGCACGGCGCGGATCGTCGCCTCCGTGTCCGCGGAGCGCCCGAAGCCGGTGATCCTCGTCTCGCCGTCGCACACGGAGCCGATCAGCACCGCGCGATGCGAGATCGACTTGTCGCCCGGCACGGCGACGTGGCCGACGATCCTCGTCGCCGGCTCGACCCGGAGCGACGCGGCGGCGGTCGGAGCGGGCACGCTCACGTCGTTCACTCGTCGATCACCGGCGCCGCGACGACGCCGTAGCCCTGCGCCTCGAGCAGTTGCACCGCCCGCTCCGCCTCCGTGTCGCCGGCGACGAGCACGGTGAGCGTTCCCCCGCGCTCGTGGGAGAGGTGCTCCATGTCGAAGTCGGCGACGTTGATCCGCTCCGCCCCGAGCGCCTGGAAGATCCCGGCGAGGACACCGGGTCGATCCGGGATGTGCACCCGGAGCCGGTGCAGCGAGCCGGGGTCGGCGTACGCCGTCTGGAGCAGCCGCCGGCGGTTCCCGCTCGCCTCGCCGATCCAGCGGGCGAGGAAGCCGGCGTCGCCGTGCTCGAGGGCGGCCTCGAGCTGCTCGATCCGACGGCGATGCTCGGCCAGCGCGGACGCGAGCGCGTCGCGGTTGTCGAGGAAGATGTCCACCCAGATACGGGGGTTGGCACCCGCGACCCGCGTCATGTCCCGCAGCGACCCGCCGGCCGCCTGGAGCGGGTCGTGACCCTCCACGCGTGAGCTGCCCGCCTGGTTGAGGAGGACGTTGGCGAGCGCGTGCGGGAGGTGGCTCGTGAGGGCGACGAGACGGTCGTGGGCGACCGGGTCGATCGCGACCGGCCGCCCGCCGAGCGCCGCGACGAACCCGTGGAGGAGCTTGAAGCGCCCCGGGTCGGTCTGGGCCGCCGGGGTGAGGAACCACGTGGCGCCGTCGAAGAGGTCGGCCGAGGCGCGCTCGGGGCCACGCGTCTCGGCCCCGCAGATCGGATGGCCACCGACGAACCGTGCATCGGCTCCGGCCGCCGCCGACACGGCGCCCTTCGTCGACCCGACATCCGTCACCGTGCTCGAGGCCGATGCACGGTCGAGCACCTCGCGCACGGCCCCGGGCAGCGATGCCACGGGCGTCGCCACGACCGCGAGCTCGACCTCCTCGAGCGCCTCGTCGAGGCTCCCGGAGGCGGTGCACGCGCCCCGCTCGGCGGCGACGGCAAGGGCGTCGGGGTCGTCGTCCCACCCGGTGACGCGGCCCACGCCGACGCGTTGCGCCGCGAGGCCGATCGAGGCGCCGATGAGCCCCGTACCGACGATGCAGACCGACCGGACGCCCGTCTCCGTCATCGTGTCCCGCCGTTCCGCCCGCGACCGCGCCGGCTCACGCGGCGCGCATCAGCTCCGCGATCAGGAAGGCGCAGTCGAGGGCCTGCCGTGCGTTCAGGCGCGGGTCGCAGAGCGTCTCGTACCGGTCGAGGAGGTGCTCCTCGAGGACGCGCTCGGAGCCGCCGAGGCACTCCGTCACGTCGTCCCCCGTGAACTCGAGGTGGATCCCTCCGGGCCACGTCCCGACCTCGCGGTGCGCAGCGAAGAAGCCCTCGATCTCGGCCATCACGTCCTCGAACCGGCGCGTCTTGTGACCGGTCGGGGTCTGGAAGGTGTTCGCGTGCATCGGGTCGCACGACCAGACGACGGGCACCTCTGCGCCGCGTACGGCCTGCAGGAGTGGCGGCAGCGCGTCACGGACGCGCGCCGCGCCCATGCGGGTGATCAACGTGAGGCGCCCGGGGACGCGCAGCGGGTTGAGGCGCTCGCAGAGAGCGACGACCTCGTCGGGCGTGACCTCCGGGCCCAGCTTGACCCCGATCGGGTTGTGCACGCCCGAGAAGAACTCGACGTGGGCGCCACCGAGGGCACGCGTCCGCTCGCCGATCCAGAGCATGTGCGCGGAGCAGTCGTACCACTGCCCGGTGAGCGAGTCGCAGCGTGTGAGCGGCTCCTCGTAGTCGAGCAAGAGCCCCTCGTGGCTCGTCCAGACATCCACCTCGTGGATCGACCGCTCCGATCCGAGGTCGATCCCGATCGCCTGCATGAACCGCAGCGCACGGCCGATCTCGTTCGCGATCCCCTCGTACCGTCGGCCCTCCCGGGAGGTCGCGACGAACTCCTGGTTCCAGGTGTGCACCTGGGTGAGGTCGGCGAAGCCGCCCTTCGTGAAGGCACGGAGGAGGTTGAGCGTCGACGCGGCCTGGTAGTAGCCCTGGATGATGCGCTCCGGGTCGGGGACACGGGCCTCCGGAGTCCGCTCGTCGGAGTGCACGACGTGGCCACGGAACGACGGCACCTCCACGCCGTCGACCGTCTCCGTCGCGGCGGAGCGCGGCTTCGCGAACTGGCCCGCGATGCGCCCGACCTTGACGACGGGGAGCGTCGCGCCGTACGTGAGCACGGCCGACATCTGCAGGAGCACCTTGAGCTTCTCGCGGATCTGGATCGCAGACACCTCGCGGAACGACTCGACGCAGTCACCCGCCTGGAGGAGGAACGCGCGACCTTCGGCGACCTCGGCGAGCGCCTGGAGGAGGTTGCGGGCCTCCCCGGCGAAGACGAGCGGGGGCAACTGCCGGAGCCGCTCGCGGACACCGCCGAGCGCTTCGGTGTCCGGCCACGTCGGCTGCTGGGCGGCGGGCAGCGCCCGCCACGAGTCGGGCGCCCAGGTCGGTTCGGTCACGGCCATGCGGTGAGTGTAGATGCGCTGGTTTTGACGCACCGACGGAGAACGGCTACAACACCGCCGATGTCCTCGATCCATCGCCTGGGCCTCCTCTGGCGTCGCTGACGCGCCCAGGCCGACAGTGGCCCGACGTCACGATCGTGGCATCGCCGGGCCGTGAGTGAAAGGACGCAGATGCGGATCTTCTCGGGCATCCAGCCCACCGGGGACAAGCACCTCGGCAACTACATCGGCGGCTTCCGCCAGTACGCGCAGACGCAGGAGCTGGGAGAGGCGTTCTTCTGCATCGTCGACCTGCACTCGATCACGGTGCAGTACGACCCCGAGGATCTCCGGGAGCGCACGCTCGACCTCGCCGCGATGCTCTTCGCGACGGGCCTCGATCCC
>NZ_DBNHWK010000065.1:0-56388 GCF_057140465.1 Gaiella sp. | reverse complement strand
AGCGCATCTTCGGCGCCGTCGGCACTGCCGAGCCGTCGGGTGCTCCCGAGGAGACGTTCTGGGCGTTCCGACGCCTGTTCGAGGCGCTCGCCCGTGAGCGGCCGCTGATCGCGGTCGTCGACGAGCTCCAGTGGGCGGAGCCCACCCTGCTCGACCTCCTCGAGTACCTGCTCACGTTCGCGGCCGACCAGCCGATCCTGCTTCTCGGCCTGACCCGGCCCGAGCTGTTCGAAGGGCGCCCCTCGTGGGCGGCGCCGAGGAGGGGCACGACGCTGATCACGCTCGAGCCCCTGGGCGAGGAGGAGTCGGCGACGCTCGTCGAGACGCTCGCGACGGCCCGCGGGATCCCGGAGGCGGAGCGCTCACGGATCGTCGAGACGGCCGAGGGGAACCCGCTCTTCCTCGAGCAGCTCCTCGCCCATCGCCCCGGCGGCGGAAACGGGCGCGGGGCGATCCCGCCGACGGTGCAGGCGCTCCTCGCCGCCCGCATCGACCAGCTGGATGCGGACGAGCGCGCCGTGCTCGTGCGGGCCGCGGTGGAGGGCAAGACGTTCCATCGCGGAGCCGTCGCCGAGCTCCTGCCCGAGCGGGCCCGCCCGATGCTCGGGGCGCGCCTCATCTCCCTCGTCCGCCAGGAGCTGATCCGCGCCGACCGCTCCCAGTTCGCAGGCGACGACGGCTTCCGCTTCGGGCACTCGCTGATCCACGACGCCGCCTACGAGGCGGCGTCGAAGGAGCTCCGCGCGGAGGGCCACGAGCGCTACGCAGGCTGGCTCGAGGCTCGGGCGCGAGAGCACGCGCTCCACTACGAGGAGCTCCTCGGGTACCACCTCGAGCGGGCGCATCGGCTCCGCGTCGAGCTCGGTCGCCCCGACGCGGCGCTCGCAAGCCGTGCCGCCCAGTTCCTCGCCTCCGCGGGCGAGCGGGCCCTCGCCCGGGGAGACGTGCCCGCGGCCGTCAATCTGCTGGATCGGTCGGTCGCGCTCGCTCCGACACCGGACGATGTCCCGCCCGCCGTCGGCTTCCAGCTGAGCGTCGCCCGGATCGAGGCGGGCGACCTGGAAGGGGCCGACCGGGCGCTCTCCGAGGCGATCGAGCGGGCCGGCGAGGTCGGCGACCGCCGCCTGGCGACGAGAGCCGCCCTCGAGCGCCTCTTTGCGCGCACGCTCACCGGCAGCGCAACGGACGACGAGGTGAGCGCCGAGGCAGAGCGCGCGATTCCCGTGCTCGAGGAGCTCGGCGACGACGCCGGCGTCGCGAGAGCCTGGCTCCTGTTCGCATTGGCCGCCCCCTTTGGCAGCGCCGTCCAGGAAGCGGCCGCGACGACCGCCTTCGCCTACGCACGACGCGCGCGCCTTCCGCGCGAGGAGGAGGACGCGCTGTTCCTGAGGCTGGGGGCGGCGCTCTACGGTGAGCGGCCCGTCGCGGAGGTGACCGAGCTCTGCACGGAGCTGCTCGCAGAGGCCAACGGGCCGCTGGCGGAGGTGGGGACGCTCGAGATCCTGGCCGCGCTGACGGTGCGCGGCGGCGACCTCGTCGAAGGACGGGAGCTCTACCTGCGCGCGGACACGCTCTACCGCGAGCTCGGCATGCGACATCGAGAGGCCGTCAACTGGCAGTGCTGGGGCAGGAGCGAGCTCACGACCGGCGGCTTCGATCGCGCGGAGATGGCCTTCCGACAGAGCATCGAGGAGTTCGAGGAGATGGGCAACCATGCCTTCGGCAACGAGGTCCGGTCGTTCCTGGCGCACACGCTCTGCTCCGATGGACGGTACGACGAGGCGGCCGCTGCGCTCGACGACGGCAGCGGGCACGTATCGATGCCGTTCCTCGCGTCGAGCGCCCGCGCACGCGTCCTCGCAGCGCGTGGGGAGATCGACGCGGCGCTCGACCTGGCGCAGCGGGCGGTGGCGGAGGCGACGGACGAGGATGCCCACTACCTCGAGGGACGCGCGCAGGCGCTCGTCGCGCTCGCCGAGGTCATGCGCCGTGCCGACCGGCCGTCGGACGAGGCCGCAGCCCTCCGGGAGGCGCTCGCCCTGTACGAGCGCAAGGGCATCACACCGGCCGTGCGGCGGATCCGTGCGCGGCTCGACGAGCTCGAGGCCGCCGTCGCCCCCTGAGTCGCACTCATCCCCATCGGCGACGATCACTGACGTTCCCGTCGAGGCGGTGCCGGCGAAGACCCAGGTCGTCGGCGGCCCGACGCGGTGAGCGGTCGACGCTTCGAGCCGTCCGGTGACCGGGTGAGCCCAGCAGGGGCGGCAGGACTCGAACCTGCAACCCCCGGTTTTGGAGACCGGTGCTCTGCCAATTGAGCTACGCCCCTGGGTCGCGGCACCGAGTGTAGCGATGGCCTCTCGCCGATCGCGACGGCGTGTCAGGATCCGCGGATGAGCCTCGCAACGCGGATCCTCGCCGTCCTCGGCCTCGCGTCTGCCGGCTTCGCGGGGATCGTCGGCGTCTGGGGCGCGTACCTGCTGGCGACGGCGGCCGACGACCCGCTCGGGCTGAACGCGGTGCTCGGACGGGCCGCCCTCGGCGCGAGCGCAATGTACGCCGCGCTCGCCGTCGGCGTGCTCGTCCTCGTCAGGCGTCGGCTGCGCCCCTCCGCGTAGTGCAGCGCCGGGCCCTGGGCGCGCTCTTCCTCGCCCTCGCGGTCGGCCTCGGCGTCGTCGCCGTCCTCTCGGCGCTCGAGGGCGGGCGTGCATGGATCGTGGCCGCCGCCGCCGCCGGCCTCGCGCTCTGGCTGGGCGACCTGGGGCGCCGGGCGCTCCGCTGAGGCCGTGTCCCCCGTTCGGGGGGGAACCCGGCTGCGGGCGGCGTATTCTCTCCCCGTGGCCAGTTCGAACGTGGCGTCGGACACGCTTGCCCTCTGGCAGGAGTACAGGCGAACCGAGGACCCGGTCATTCGTGACCGGTTGATCCTCACGTACGCGCCGCTCGTCAAGTTCGTCGCCGGCCGTCTCGGCGCGAGCCTCCCCGCACACGTCGACGACCAGGACCTCGTCTCGTACGGGTTGCTCGGGCTGATCGGCGCGATCGAGCGCTTCGACCCCGACCGTGAGATCAAGTTCGAGACCTACGCGATCGCGCGGATCAAGGGCGCGATCATCGACGAGCTCCGCTCGCTCGACTGGGTGCCCCGCTCGGTGCGGACGCGCGCCCGCGAGATCGAGCGTGCGATCGCAGAGCTCGAGCGGCAGCTGATGCGGGCGCCGACGGACGAGGAGATCGCCGCCAAGCTCGGCCTCGACACGTCCGAGCTCGAGACGTCGCTCGCGGAGATCTCGCGCTCCTCGATGGCGGCGCTCGACGAGCTGTGGACGCCACAGGGCGGCGGAGACCAGATCTCGCTGATCGACACGATCGAGGACACGACGGGCCCGGACCCCGGGCTCTCGCTCGAGGAGACCGAGCTCAAGGAGGCGCTCGGCGAGGCGATCGCCCACCTCCCCGAGCGTGAGAAGCTCGTGGTCACGCTCTACTACTACGAGGAGCTGACGCTGCGCGAGATCGGCGAGGTGCTCGGTGTCACGGAGTCCCGGGTCTCGCAGCTCCACACCAAGGCCGTGCTCCGGCTCAAGGCCCGCCTCTCCGGCGGCCCGCGGGACGCGGCAGAGAGCTAGCGGCGTCGCCGAAGCGGTCACCGGGGCCCGTCTCCCGTCGGGCGGCCGTGACGTGCGCCTCCGACACTCGCGCCTCGGCACCGGTGGTCACGGGCGCGGGGCGGTACCGCGGGCATTGCGAATCCTGCCCCAACTAGGATTCGTCCCACACGCGACTTCGAGGAGGAACGCCTGCACATGGCTGTGATCGAGCCCGGGAAGATCCGCAACGTCGCCGTCGTCGGCCACCGCGGGACGGGAAAGACGTCCCTGGTCGAGGCGCTCCTGTACCAGACGGGGGCGGTGAACCGGCTCGGCACGATCGAGGCAGGCACCACCGTCACGGACTGGGACGAGGACGAGCAGAACCGGAGGCTGTCGATCTCCCTCTCCCTCGCGCACACGGACTGGCAGGGGCGGAAGGTCAACCTCGTCGACTGCCCCGGCGACCCCTCGTTCCAGGGTGAGTGGCGGTGCGCGCTCCCCGTCGTCGAGGGGGCGGTCGTCGTCGTGTCCGCCGTGATGGGCGTCGAGGTCGGGACGACCCGGGTGTGGAAGGCCGCGGACGAGCTCGGTCTCGCGCGGCTCGTCGTCGTCAACATGCTCGACCGCGAGCGCGCCGACTTCTACCGCACACTCGCGCAGCTCCAGGAGCAGCTCTCGGCCGCGTGCGTCCCCGTGCACCTGCCGATCGGCTCGGAGCACGACGTCACCGGCATCGTCGACGTGCTGCACATGTGCGCCTACACGACGCCGGACGGCAGCAAGGAGGGCGATCCCGTCTCGATCCCCGACGAGATGGCCGACGTGGCGCAGGAGTACCGGGAGAAGCTGCTCGACGCCGTGGTCGAGACGGACGAGGCGTTGATGGAGCGCTACCTCGAGGGCGAGGAGCTCGACGCCCACGAGGTGGCGGCCGCGCTGAAGGCGGCGATGACCCGCGGCGAGGTGTTCCCGGTCGCGTGCACGATCGCCTCGAAGAACCTGGGCACCCACGCGCTGCTCGACCTCGTCGTCGAGGGCGTCTCCTCGCCGGCGAAGCGCGGGTCGCCGATCGACGTCGACGGGGTCGACACCGCGGCCTTCGTGTTCAAGACCGTGGCCGACCCGTTCGCCGGAAAGATCAACGTCTTCCGCGTGCTCTCGGGGTCCGTGACCTCGGAGACGACCCTGCTCGACCTCCGCGAGAAGGGGAAGGAGCGGATGGGCTCCCTCCTCCAGCTGCAGGGGAAGGAGCACACGCCCGTCAAGGAGTTCGGGGAAGGCGACCTCGGCGCGGTCGCCAAGCTCAAGGACGTCCAGACCGGCGACCTGCTCGCAGACCGGGACGCCGCCCTCGCGGCGCCGGGCTTCGGGTTCCCCGAGCCGGTGATGAGCTTCGCGATCACCCCCAAGACGAAGGGCGACGAGGAGAAGGTCGCGAACGCGATCCGGCGCCTCGCCGAGGAGGACCCGACGCTCCGGCTGCGGCGCGATCAGCAGACGGGCGAGGAGATCCTCGCGGGCATGAGCCAGATGCACGTCGAGGTCGCGCTCGAGCGGGCCAAGCGACGCTTCGGGGTCGACGTCGAGCTGCACCCGCCGCGCGTCCCGTACCTGGAGACGATCCGAAAGGAGTCGCGCGCGCGCCATCGGTACAAGAAGCAGACGGGTGGGCGCGGCCAGTTCGGTGACTGCGAGATCGTGCTCGAGCCGATCGACGGGCACGAGGGCTACGAGTTCCTCGACAAGATCGTGGGCGGCGTGATCCCGCAGAGCTTCCGGCCGGCGGTCGACAAGGGCATCCAGGAGGCGATGCAGCACGGCGAGCTCGCCGGTGCCCCCGTGCAGGGCGTCCGTGTGCTGCTCGTCGACGGCCAGTACCACAACGTCGACTCGTCGGAGAGGGCCTTCAAGATCGCCGGCTCGATGGCGTTCAAGGAGGCCTACGCGAAGGCCGACCCGGTGCTGCTCGAGCCGATCATGGAGCTCGAGGTGACCGTTCCCGACGACGCCGTCGGCGCCGTCAACGGAGACCTCAACTCCCGCCGCGGCCGCCTGCTCGGCATGGAGCCCGCGGGCGGGATGACGACGATCCAGGCCGAGGTGCCGATGGCGGAGCTGCTCACGTACGCGCAGTCCCTGACGTCGATGACCGGCGGCCGGGGCGACTACGGCATGCACCTGCTCCGGTACGAGCAGGTTCCGCAGCACGTCGCGCAGAAGGTGATCGAGGAGACGCAGGCGCAGCGCGAGGCCGCCAACGCCTAGTCTCGGCCGGCGCCGAGCGTCCGCTCCGCGCGATACCTGTGGAAAACCGTCCGCGGCGGGATATAGTCAGTCGCCGATGCGCGTGATCAAGGCCACCGTCGTCCGTACCTGCGCGGTCTGCGAGCGCACGCTGCTGCAGGGCGAGCAGGCGGTGCGGTTCTCGCCGGGCGGCGGGGAGCAGGTCGACGTCTGCACCCTCTGCCAGGAGACCGCGATCGACCACGGCTGGATCAGGGAGGGCGGCGCGATGTCCCCGGCACTCCAGTCGGCGCCCCGCCGTCGGCGCCAGAAGACGCTCTGGCAGGCGTTGCTCGGAGCGCGCGAGGTCGAGCCCGACCCCGTCGTGGCCGAGCCGATCCTGCGCCGACTCAGCGACCAGGAGATCACCTTCGTCGAGGCGGCCGAGCTCTTCAACCAGAGCGCGTTCCGGCGCACGGTCGTCGGCGTCGCCCGGAGCCTCGGCGAGCCGGACGTGTCGATCGTGCCGCTCAGCGGCGTCAACGGCGAGACCGTGATCACGTTCGCCTGGGACATCACGTGGTACCAGTACCGCGTCTCCCCGGAGGCGCCGCAGCCCGTCCGCCTCGAGGACCGTGGCCAGGACGCCGCCGAGATCGAGCCGCCGTTCGCGCAGTGGAACGCCCGCCTCGACGAGAGCGACCGGCTCGTCCCCGATCTCGTGCGCGTCTAGCCCCGACGGTCGACGTGACCACGACCGACGTCTCGGCCGCAGCAGGCCTGCTCGACCGTCTCGGCGTCGACACCGGCTCGCTGCAGGGCGACCTCGTCGTGCGCACGCCGATCACGGGGGAGGAGATCGGCCGCGTCGCCCGCACCGACGCCGCGGCTGCCGACGCCGCGGTCGCCCGCGCCCACGACGCGTTCGCCGTCTGGCGCGACGTTCCGGCGCCGCGGCGCGGCGAGCTCGTGCGGCTGCTCGGCGACGAGCTCCGCCGCGAGAAGGACGCCCTCGGCGCGCTCGTCACGCTGGAGGTGGGCAAGATCACGCAGGAGGGCCTCGGCGAGGTTCAGGAGATGATCGACATCTGCGACTTCGCCGTCGGCCTCTCCCGCCAGCTCTACGGCCGCTCGATCGCGTCCGAGCGGCCCGGGCACCGGCTCACCGAGACCTGGCACCCGCTCGGGCCGGTCGCCGTGGTCTCCGCGTTCAACTTCCCCGTCGCCGTCTGGAGCTGGAACGCGGCGATCGCGCTGGTGTGCGGTGACCCCGTCGTGTGGAAGCCGTCGGAGCGGACGCCGCTCACGGCCCTCGCCTGCACGGCGCTCCTCCGTCGTGCGGCCGAGCGGCTCGGCGATGTGCCCGACGGCCTCTTCGAGCTCGTCGTCGGCGGCGCCGACCGGGCGCTACAGCTCGCCGACGACCCGCGGATCCCGCTCGTCTCCGCGACGGGCTCGACGCAGATGGGCAAGGCGATCGGACCGCGGGTCGCGGGACGCCTCGGTCGCTCGCTGCTCGAGCTCGGCGGCAACAACGCGGCGGTCGTCGCCCCGAGCGCCGATCTCGACCTCGTCGTCCGCGGCGTCCTCTTCGCCGCCGTCGGCACGGCCGGCCAGCGGTGCACGAGCCTGCGGCGCCTGGTCGTCCACGAGTCGATCGCGGACGCGCTCGTCGAGCGGCTCGCGACCGCATACCGCAGCATCCCCGTCGGCGATCCCCGTGAGTCGGGGACGCTCGTCGGGCCGCTGATCACGGGCGAGGCGTTCGAGCGGATGGAGTCTGCGCTCGCACGGGCACGGGCCGACGGGGGCGAGGTCGTCGCGGGTGGCGAGCGGATGCTCGCCGACCGCTGGCCGGATGCGTGGTACGCGAGCCCCGCGCTCGTCCGCATGCCGACCCAGGCCGAGATCGTGCGGGAGGAGACCTTCGCGCCGATCCTCTACGTCCTCACCTACGACGACCTCGACGAGGCGATCGCGCTGCAGAACGGCGTGCCGCAGGGGCTCGCGTCGTCGATCTTCACGACCGACCTGCTCGAGGCGGAGCGGTTCCTCGCCGCCTCGGGGTCGGACTGCGGGATCGCGAACGTCAACATCGGCCCGAGCGGCGCGGAGATCGGCGGCGCCTTCGGGGGCGAGAAGGAGACCGGCGGCGGCCGCGAGTCGGGGTCCGACGCCTGGAAGGCGTACATGCGCCGTCAGACCGCGACCGTCAACTACACGAGCGACCTCCCGCTCGCCCAGGGGATCGTCTTCGACCTCCCCTGAGCGGCGTCGCGCGCGGGCGGCCGTACACGGCCCCGCCGCGCGTCTCGACCCGGGCACCGGCCGCTCGGGGCACGGTCACGGGACGAGCAGTCGCATCGTGACGACGCCGGGCCCACCCGTCCGCCACAGCTGCAGCCGGACGGCCCGCATCCCGCACACGACGTACGACAGCGTCCGGGACGGTGCGCCGGACGTCCATCGTGTGCGGTGGAGGACGGTGGACCCGTCGACCGTTCTCAGCGTCACCGTGTACCCCGACGCAAGCGGCATCGAGGCGCTGATCTCCAGCGTCCCGTCCAGCGGCAGGTCGATCACGCGCCACCACGCGCGCCCCGCGGCCTCGCGGAACCGTGCCCGGAGCGTGCGCTGCGTCGGCTCGACCCAGGGGTCGAGCACGTCTCGCTCCACGAGCGACAGTGCCTCCTGGTCGGGGAAGAACAGCGGGTCGACGAGCATCCACTGGAACGACGCGGCTCCCTGGCGCACCTCGTTCAAGGCCCGGTAGGCCTCGCCGAAGCCTTCGCCGGGGTTGAGCGCATAGCGCGACGTCTCGTCGCCGGGAAACACCTGGCCCGTCCGTTCGCGGGGGCAGATCTCAGCGTACGTCGCCCAGCGCTTCGTGCCCCAGTCGATCGCGGCCCAGGGCGGGTTCAATCGGTTGAGGGCGACGTGGTGCCCGTACTCGTGCGTGGCGATGGTCTCGGGGGCCAGTCCGTCGACGACGTCCCCCGGGACGTACATCCGGCCGAAGCCGTAGCAGCCGAGGGCGTCGTCGCCGCAGATGCCCTGGAGCTCGGCGAGCGGCATCACGTGGACGACGACGCTGGCGATCTCGGCGCCGTGCACGAGCCGCGAGATCGTCTCCGCCCACTGCTCGGGCGTGTTCGCATCGGGGCCGTAGGCGTCCGAGACGAGGACGGTGACGGTGTGGCCGTCGCTCGCGACCACCGGGCCTCCGTGCCACGCGGCACCTCTCGCGGCCAAGGGCGTCGCTCGGCGGCTCATGTACTGCGCCTGTCCGTCGGCGACGTGGCCGGCACCCGGCTGGTCGAGCGTGCTCAGCACACTGCCGGCCGCGAAGGCACACACGGCAACGAGCAGCGCCGTCGTGCCACGAACAGCGAATGTTCGACCCATCGCGCCTCCTCGCGAGCCGGGGTTTCGGGCGTGAGCGGGTCGGACCCCGCTCACGCCCGTTCCGGCTAGCGGACCTTGAAGGTCACGACGCGCTTGGCGGCGCGACCGTCGGACGTGGTGACCTTGAGGCTCAGCTTCACGACCTTGCCCTTGGCGGCCTTCGGGACGACGAAGCGCACCTTCGCCTTGCCGCGCACGAACGACTCCGTGTGTGCGAGCTGCCTCCCCTTGAAGGTGGGGTTGCACACCATTGCCGCACCCGTCAGCGGCTTGCCGTTGTCACTCCTGCGCACCATGAACGTCACCGTCAGCGGCTTGCCGGCGGTCGCCTTCTTCGGCGCGATCACCGGCTTGCCGATCACCGGCTTCACGACCGCAGGCGCTGTCGTCGTCGGTGGGGGAGTCGACTCGGCGGTGGTGAGGTCGTACGACCAGTACCCCCGGTCCGGGGCGGCGTCCCAGAAGTTGATCTCCGTCTCGTCGATGCTGATCGCGACCACGACGAAGTTGAACGCCGTCACGTTCCCGATGTCGGTCTTGTTGAACCTGAACTCGGAGACGTTCGGAGCAGCCGGTCCCGCGCTGAAGCTCGGCGGGTCGACGTAGCTCCAATCGGATCCGTTCCAGGCGAAGAACGCGGCGCCCACGAGCGGCCCGCCGAACATCCAGTACTCATCCCCGTCGCCGCCCGTCATCTGGTTGCGGTCGGCGTCGATGAAGATCGCGACCGCGTGGTTCGCGACGATCGGGCTGGCCGAGCCCACCTGGATCGAGATCCCTCCGGCCGTGTCGTTCCGGACGGTCACGCTCGTGATGTCCGTCCCGACACCACCGTCACCATTGGGGTCCGTGTAGCTCTGATCCGCCCAGGCGCCGCTGGTCGTCGCAAGGGCGACCAGCGCCACGAGGGCGCCCAGCAGAAGGACACGAATCACGTGTCTCATGGCTGTACCCCCTTCTCGCCCCGAGCATAGGATTTCGTGTCTGCCGTTTCCTCGGTATTTCCGAGCAGACTCGCTGCGCCTAGTTGGCAGTTCCGACGACGGCGCTGTAGGAGAGGCGGCGCTCGATCCGGTGACGGGATCGCGCAGATCCGTCTACGCTGGGCCGACGATGTCGTCGGTGAAGCTCGTGTGGTTCGTGCCCTTGTCGCATCTCGACGCGACGCGTGACGCCGTGTTCGCGGCGGGTGCGGGACGGATCGGGGAGTACACACGGTGCTCGTGGCACACGGTCGGGACGGGGACCTTCCACGGCTCGGACGCGACGGCGCCGGCGATCGGGGAGGCCGGCCGCGACGAGGAGGTGACCGAGGCGCGTGTCGAGACGGTCGTCCCGGAGGAGGCGCTCGGCGAGGTCCTCGCAGCCCTCCGCCGGTCGCACCCCTACGAGGAGCCTGCACACGACGTCTATCCGAGGATCGAGGGGTGAGGGCGACGCTCTACACGGACGGCGGTGCGCGGGGGAACCCCGGTCCCGCCGCCTACGCGTTCGTCCTCGAGGCCGAGGACGGGACGGTGCTCGACGCCCGCGGCGAGGCGATCGGGGTCGCGACGAACAACGTCGCCGAGTACCGTGCGCTCGTCGCCGGGCTCGAACGAGCCGTGGAGGCCGGTGTGCACGAGCTCGAGGTCGTCTCCGACTCGGAGCTCCTCGTGAAGCAGATGCGCGGCGAGTACAAGGTCAAGAACCGGGCGCTGCAAGGCCTCTTCCTCGACGCGTCGCGGCATGCACGGCGCCTCGACACCGTCACCTACCGGCACGTCCGTCGCGAGCACAACGAGCTCGCCGACCGTCTCGTCAACGAGGCGCTCGACGCATAGCCCCGGAATCGTCGCGCCACGGCTCGCGGGGCGCTGTGCCTGCTGCGGGCCTACGCTTTCCGCGTGCCGAGCGCGATCACGTAGAGGCGCTCCTGGGCGATCCGGTCGCCGACCCGCGACCGCTCGAACATCTCGGTCATCGCCGTGTCGAGCTCCGCACGGCGCTCCTCGTCGAGCGAGCTCCACAGCGTGAAGGTCGGGCCGTAGTTGTCCCGGAACAGCTCCCACATCTCGCGCGCGTCCTCGTCGACGTGCGGCGAGTTCCCCTCGGCGAAGCGAAGGTCGAACCAGTCGCCGAGCATCTGCTCGACGTAGGCCTCGTCCCCCCACTGGAACGGAGAGCCGGCCCCCTCCGGCGGCGGCGGCGCGAACGGCGACATCGCGCGGAAGATGTCGCCGACGCCGCTCTCGCCCCGCCAAGCGGTGAAGCCGATGCGCCCGCCCGGGCGGCACACGCGACCGAGCTCGGAGGCGACCTGCGGATGGTCGGGCGCGAAGATGATCCCCACGGACGACGACACCACGTCGAAGCTGGCGTCCTCGTACGGGAGGTCCTCGCAGTCCGCGACCTCGAGCGTCAGCTCGAGCCCCTCGTCGGCGGCGAGCTGCCGGGCCGTGTCGACGAGCGCGGGCGCGAGATCGGAGGCGCTGACGACGGCGCCGGCCCGGACGGCCCTGAACGCGACCTCGCCGGTGCCGCAGGCGAGGTCGAGCCACTGCTCGCCGGGTCGCGGCGCGAGGTGGGCCACGAGGTCGTCGTGCATGTCGTGGATCGTCCCGGCGACCTTCTCGAAGGGCGCCGCTCCCCACACGTGCGCGTGCCGCTTCTTCAGCTCCTCGAACGCCATGGATCTCTCCTCCTGTCGGGAGCGACGATCCTACCCCGGCCCGGAGGCTCGAGCGAGGCTCCGCTACGGCTGCGGGGCCTTCCGAGTCCCGCGCACGAGCAGGAACGGGCGGGGCATCACGACCCCCGACTCCGTCTGCAGTCGCCCGAAGAGCTCGATCATCTCCTCGCGGAGCGCCGCCTTCCGCTCGTCGTCGAGCGAGCGGAGGAGCACCACGATCGGCCCGAAGGCCTCGGCCATCTCGTTCCAGAGATCCTCGGCGGACTCGCCCACCCAGGGCACGTCGTGGTGCGAGAACGTGAGCTCGAAGGCGTCTCCGAGGAGCGCTTCGCAGTACGCCTCCTGGCCCCAGTCGATCGACACACCGGCGCCCGCGACCGGCGGCGGCGAGTAGCGCCCGAGCAGCTGGAAGAACTCGCCGACGGTTCCCTCGGTCGTCCACGCGGTGAGGGCGAGCTTGCCCTCCGGCCTGAGCACCCGTGCCAGCTCCGACGCGACCTGCCGATGGTCGGGGGCGAAGATCACCCCGACGGAGGAGGTGACCACGTCGTAGGTCGCGTCGTCGTAGGGGAGCGCCTCGCAGTCGGCGGTCTCGAAGACGAGGTCGTGACCCCGCTCCTCGGCCTGGCGCCGCGCGGTCTCGATCATCACGAGCGAGATGTCGGTGCCGTGGATCGTCGCGCCCGTGCGGGTGGCGAGGAACGCGAGCTCCCCGGTGCCGCAGCCGATGTCGAGCCAGACGTCGTCAGGGCGCGCCTCGACCGAGTCGATCATCAGCTCGTGCATGTCGTGCAGCGTGTGCGCGACCCGCTCGAACGGGCCGGCACCCCACATCGCCGCATGCTGCTGCTTCAAGTCCTCGAACGCCATCGTCCCTCCTCGTCTCGGATCCCGCCGACCGTAGCGCATGATCCCACGCGGTCACCGTTCCGAGAGGTAGAGGTGCCAGAGGAGGCGGGCGGCGGTCGCGCGATGCGGCCTCCAGCGCTCACCGATCTCCTCGAGCTCGGCCGCGGACGGGCGCGCCTCGAGCCCGAGCGCGCGCCGCGCTCCCTCCTGGAGGGCGATGTCGCCGACGGGCCACGTGTCGGGCCGGCGCAGAGCGGAGAGGAGGTACACCTCGGCCGTCCATGGGCCGATTCCGGGCAGCGCGACGAGCGCGAGGCGTGCCTCGTCGTCGGGGAGCGCGGCGACCGCGTCGAGATCGAGGTCACCGGCGACGAGCGCGCCGGCCAGCGCGCGGACGTAGCGTGCCTTCTGCCGGCTGAAGCCGTCGGCCCGCAGTTCGCCGTCGCTCGAGGCGAGCAGCGCGACGGGCTCGACCGTGCCCACACGGCGCTCGAGCCGCGTGTACGCGGCGCGCGCGGAGGCGAGCGAGACCTGCTGCTCGAGGATCAGCAGCACGAGTGTCGCGAAGCCCGGGTCACGCGACCAGAAGGCGGGCGTCCCGTGGTGCTCCACGATCGCGGCGAGGTCGGCGTCGTCCCGTGCGAGGCGCACGACGGCGGAACGGAACGAGCGCGGGCTGAGCACTCGCGCACGCTACCCCGGTCGGCTATCGTGATGCGATGCACTGCGAGCGCAACCGTCCGTCCTCGGCCGGCCAGGGCCTGAGCGCGCTCGCCCTCCTCCTTCCCCTCTAGGGGAAGCGAGCGCTCGACATACCCGTCCATGTCCACCGGGACCAGTACGTCCCGAGTTCGCCTGGAGGAGACCCCGCCGATGACGATGCCCTACCGCCGCTACCGCCCGTACGACACCGTCGACCTGCCCGACCGCACCTGGCCCGACACCGTGCTCTCGCGCGCTCCCGTCTGGTGCTCGACCGACCTCCGCGACGGCAACCAGGCGCTCGTCAACCCGATGGACATCGAGCGCAAGCGGCGGTTCTTCGACCTGCTCGTGCGGCTCGGGGTGAAGGAGATCGAGGTCGGCTTCCCGTCCGCGTCGAAGGCGGACTTCGACTTCGCGCGCGTCCTCGTCGACGAGGGCCTGATCCCCGGGGGCACGACGATCGCGGTGCTCACGCAGGCGCGGCCGGAGCTGATCGAGCGCACGTTCGAGGCGATCGAGGGCGTTCCCCGCGCGATCGTCCACCTCTACAACTCGACCTCGGTGACGCAGCGCCGCGTCGTGTTCCGGATGGACCGGGAGGGCGTGAAGGGCCTCGCCGTCAACGGCGCCGCGCTCTGCCGGGAGCTGGCCTCCCGGGCCGACGAGGAGGTCGTGTTCCAGTACTCGCCGGAGAGCTTCCACCACACCGAGCTCGACTACGCGCTCGAAGTGTGCGAGGCGGTGGCGGCGGAGTGGGGGCCGACGCCCGACGAGAAGATGATCGTCAACCTGCCGACGACGGTCGAGCAGTTCCCCCCGAACGTGTACGCCGACCGCATCGAGTGGTTCTGCCGGCACTTCTCGAAGCGCGACAGCGCGATCGTCTCCGTGCACCCGCACAACGACAGGGGCACCGCGGTCGCGACGGCGGAGATGGGCCTGATGGCGGGCGCGGAGCGCGTGGAGGGGACGCTGTTCGGCAACGGCGAGCGCACGGGCAACGTCGACCTGATCACGCTCGCGCTGAACCTGCTGACGCAGGGTGTCGACCCGGGGCTCGACCTGTCGGCGATTGACGAGGCGAAGGCGATCGTCGAGGAGTGCAACGAGCTCCCCGTGCACCCGCGCCATCCGTACGTGGGCGAGCTCGTGTACACGGCGTTCTCCGGGTCGCACCAGGATGCGATCAAGAAGGGCATGGTCGCGCAGGAGCGATCGGAGTCGGAGGTGTGGGACGTGCCGTACCTCTCGATCGACCCGATGGACGTCGGGCGCACCTACGAGGCGATCATCCGCGTCAACTCGCAGTCGGGCAAGGGGGGTGTCGCCTACCTGATGGAGTCCGAGCACCACCTGGAGCTGCCCCGCGGCCTCCAGGTCGACTTCGCGCAGAAGGTGCAGGCGATCACCGATGCCCGTGGCGGCGAGCTCACCGCCGACGAGCTGCTCGACGCCTTCCGCGGGCACTACCTCGACCACACGTCGCCCTACGAGCTCGTCGCGTACACGCACTCGAGCGAGGGCGACGCCGACCAGATCGCCGTGCGACTGCTCGTGAACGGGGAGGAGCGGATCGTCGAGGGCGAGGGCAACGGCCCGATCGCGGCGCTCGTCACGGCCCTCGGCTCCGAGCTCGGGATCGACCTGCACGTGCGCGACTACCACGAGCACGCGATGGCGAAGGGGGAGGACGCGACGGCGGCCGCGTACGTCGAGGCGGACGTCGGCGACGACGTCGTCTGGGGCGTCGGTATCCACGGCTCGATCGTGACCGCGTCGCTCCGCGCCGTCGTCAACGCCGTCAATCGCGCGATCGCATTGCGCGCCGCCCAGGAGGCCGCGGCCGCCGCGTTCGAGACGGGCTGACCGGCGTCGGTGAAGGCCGACGCAGCTATACTCGAGTGCTCCGGCGGATGTAGCTCAGTTGGCTAGAGCGTCTGCTTGCCATGCAGAAGGTCGAGGGTTCGAGTCCCTTCATCCGCTTCGAGGAAAGCCCCGCTCCGGCGGGGTTTTTCGTTGCCTGCGAGACGCCCGTCGTGGCACTAGCAGGCCGCTGGTCAGGTTCTGGTCAGGTTTCGCCGCCCTACCGAGCACGCCGGGAGCACTCGTGACGCATGACTACGGGCATCTACCGATGAGTACAATGGTTGCGGCTGCAACAATGGCGAGTCGAGCGGGCCGCCTTGTTGACGGGTCGGCCAGAATTCCTTCAGAGGGGAGGGAATCGTGTCTTGGAGAAGCGTCCTAGGGGCCGTCATCGCCACGATCATCGGGGCGGGCGCTGTTGGTGTGGCAGTCGGGCAGGCCGCGGGAGATACCTGTGTGTCTATCAGCAGAGGTTTCCAGCAGGTCGATCAGCAGAACGGCTCGGCGACCTGCACTGCCAACCAGGACAGCGTCGCCATCGCAATCGGCGACGGGAGCAGCGCGACCGCGCTCACCGACAGCAGAGCGTTCGCACTAAACGACAGCACCGCCTTCGCGGCCTCGGGCAGCGTCGCAGTCGCTCGCAACGGAAGCCTGGCCTCCGCCGATTTCGACAGCCAAGCGACCGCAACAGACGAAAGCTCGGCGTTCGCACTAAGGGACAGCACTGCGACGGCCTCTGATGGCGAGTGCGTAGCCGTCACCGACGGAGTCGAGCAGGACACGTCCAGCTATCCGCCGAGCTACCCCGGATGCCCTAGCTAGGTGTCGTGCCTCCACTAGTTGTGAACGGCTGGCAGGCTGTGCTCCTTGACCGAAACCCCCCGGAAACGGGGGGTTTTGTGTTGTCAGGATGGCGGCAGGATTCGCGGAAATGGGCCGCGGGTCAGCAGTTGGGTCAGCACTTTGTGAACCGCTGCTTGAGGAGCGAGGATCTGCTCCGCGCGACGTGGAATCTCAGCACACTCGTACCGCTGAACCGTGCCGGATGGGAGGTTGCTACTCATCTCGATCGAGCTCGCCGAGAGCGAATGCGACGGCCTCGTCGGCGGTCAGTGTCTTGCCGTGCTCCCACGCTTCCGTGAACCGAGGCTCTCCGAGTTGCGCGACGGCGCGTCCACGCGTCTCGTCGACTGCCAAAGCCAGCCACGGCGTCCAGGCCGCTCCGATCTCCTCGCGGATCGCCTCGGCCGCCCCGAGCAGCACCCCGGCGCGTCTGGCGTCGCCGATGTCAGCGAGTGGGCGGGCGAAGCGGCACAGGTCGAACGACGTTTGGAGAGGCGATCCCTGAGCGCGGTCGATGCGTAGGACGTCTTCGAGCATCGTGATCGCGTCCGCGAACCGGCCGTCCGTGCGAGCCAGGAAGGCGAGTGCGGCCAGCGTCTGGCCCTCCATCTGTTTGTTGCCGAGCGCGCGTGCACGCTCGAGATTGCCCTCGTGCAGCCGGCGTGCGCGGTCGAGGTCGCCGAGCTCCTCGTACATCCATCCGAGGGTGCGCGACGTGAACAGCGCGCGCGTGTCGTCGCCGAGGTCGCCGAAGAGGTCGATGCATTCCTCGAAGATCTGTGCGGCACGCGCGTAGTCGCCCTCGTCGGCGAATGCAAGCCCGAGGAGGAGGGTCGAGATGGCGATTCCAGGTGCGTCGCCGAAGTCGCGATAGAGGGCGAGTGCCTCTTCTGCTCGGCGCCTGTGCCTCAAGCTGTCGCCGCTGTGGCGTGCGAGCAGGCCTGCCGCGACGAGCGCCTTGGCACGTGCGGCGGTCGGATGCTCGTCGTGGCTGAGCAGGCGCTCCAGCCGCTGCCGGCCCTCGCTGATGTGGCCCGACTCCCAGAACTCCCTCAGAGCGCCGGCGAGCGCGAGGGCCTGCTGTGTCTCGCCCGAGGACTCGACGTGGTCGAGTGCGGCGCGGACGTTGTCGTGCTCGTCCTCGAGCCGCGCGAGCACGGCCGAGTTCCCCTCCGCCTGCGGCTCGGCCTCCTCGGCGAGTGCGAGGAAGTAGGCGGCGTGGCGCCGGCGCAGCTCGTCGGCCTCGCCGGAGGCGTCGAGACGCTCGCCTGCGAACTCGCGGATGGTCTCGAGCATCCAGTAGCGGGGCCCAGCGCTCGCTTCACGTTTGCGCGCGAGGCTCTTGTCGAGGAGCGACTGGAGGGTGTCGGCTTCGGCGTCGGCCACGTGCTCGGCGGCCTCGTAGGTGCAGCCGCCCGTGAAGGCCGATAGGCGAGCGAAGAGGCGCTGCTCGGAATCGTCGAGGAGGTCGTAGGACCATTCGATCGTCGCGCGCAGGGTGCGCTGGCGCGGGTCGGCGTCGCGCTCGCCCTTGAGCAGATCGAGTCGCTGGGAGAGTCGTGCGAGCAGCTGGTCGGGGTCGAAGAGCGCGGTACGAGCGGCCGCCAGCTCGATCGCGAGCGGAAGCTCGTCGAGTCGGAGGCAGAGCTCTCGAACCGCCTCGCTTGCAGTGAAGCCCGGTTCGATGGCGCGGGCCCGAGCCAGGAACAACGCCTCGCCGTCTCCCTCGGCGAGGGGCGGCACCGGGTAGATCCGCTCCCCGGCGACGCGCAGGCGCTCCCGGCTCGTGACGAGCACGTCCAGATTGGGGCAGGCCCCGACGAGCGCAGCCAGGTCTGGGGCCGCGTCGACGACCTGCTCGAAGTTGTCGAACAGGCAGAGCATCGACCTGTCGGCGACGTGCTCGGCGACACCGTTCGTCGATCCGAGCACCTGAGCTGCCGTCTCGAGCACCAGCGCCGGGTCGCGCAGCGGCGCCAGCGGGACCCACCAGACGCCGTCCGGATAGGCGTCGGCTGCGAGCCCGGCTGCGTGCAGGGCGAGGCGGGTCTTGCCGGTGCCGCCAGGCCCCGTGAGGGTGATGAGTCGACCGTCGCCCGTGGAGAGAAGCTCCAAGATCTCTTGCAGCTCCTGCTCCCTGCCCAGGAACGCCGTTGCGGGAATCGGCAAGTTGGTGCGGTAGAGGCTCTTCAGCGCCGGGAACTCGCCGTCGCCAAGTTGGTGGATGCGCTCCGGGGCGGAGAGATCCTTGAGCCGGTGCTCGCCGAGGTCGGTGAGCTCGGTCTCGACGAGGGAAGCGGTCGAAGCGGATACGAGCACCTGGCCGCCATGGCCGGCCGCAGCGATCCGGGCGGCGCGGTGGACGTCGTGGCCGATGTAGCCCTCCTCGCCGAGAAGTGGCGTCCCCGTGTGCACACCGACGCGCACCCTGATCGGCCCGGAGGCGAGCGCCTCCGTCAGGGCCGCCGCGGCGGTGAGCGCCCCCGGTGCAGTCGGGAAAGCGAAGAAGAACGCGTCCCCCTGCGTGTCCACCTCGACGCCGCCCTCGGCCGCGCAGGCCTCGCGGACCACCCGCCGGTGCTCGGCGAGCGCCGCACCGTACGCCTCGGCGCCCAGCTCGTGGAGCAGCCTCGTCGAGCCCTCGACATCCGTGAAGAGGAACGTGACAGTGCCGGACGGAAGATCAACGCGCATCGGGCTGAGCCGATCATGCTCCGAGCGCCGCGACCAGTCCAGCCAGGCGTGTTCGGTGACGGCGTTCAACGGCGCCGGTCTCTCCTCCAGCGCGGGGACCGGCTGCGTCTGCCCCCGCCTGTGCGGCCGGTGCTGGGCTGCCGCGCACGAGGTCGAGGGTTCGAGTCCCTTCATCCGCTTCGAGGAAAGCCCCGCCCAGGCGGGGTTTCTCCGTGCCCGCGGGACGTCCGGCGTGGCGGGCGGAGAGGGGTCGGGCTCTCGTCGGGTTGAGCCGGGGGGGTGGAGAGGCGCCGCGGCGGGATGGGTCGTCGAGTTGATGCACGCCTTGCTCGGAATTTCGGAGCACGACCCGCAGAAAGGGCTGATGACACGAAGCCGATCGTCTCCTACCGTGGATGGCACACGGGGAGAGCCACCGACTGGACGAAGGTGGTGAGATCAGGTGAGACGTTTGCTGATTGCCGCGTTCTCCGTCCTGGTGGCCACATCGGTGCTGGTTGCGGCAGCGACGTCCGCTGTGAGCGCGACATCCGCAACGAGCAACGTGCACGTGACCTGGACGGAGACGGGCTGGCGCTTCAAGGACAAGCCGCCGCGCGGGATGCATCCCGAGTTCGGCTACTTCATGGCGCTCAGGAACTGGGACCTCGGAGAGGTGACCGTCTCGAAGGGCGACTGGGAGCTCTATACGGGCGTGCTCACGAACAACCGGGCGCAGCTCGGGAAGGTCGCGGGAGCCGCGATCGGTCGGGCCGCATGGCGGTTCGACTATCAGAACAAGACGATGGTGGTCGCGAAGGTCACCACGAAGCTCCCGGCCGGCACGATCTACGCGCAGACCCGGGCGCACGACTGGAAGCTGGTCAATCGCGCCGTGTACAAGGTGAAGCGCGGAACCGGGGCGTACCGGGGAGTGACCGGGTCGGTGACGGTGATGCCGATGGGCCACACGATGAAGGGCAAGCTCAACGCCATCTTCATCTACAACCTCGAGCTTCCGACCCCGGAGCTGTGACACGCTGAGCGCAGACGTCCAACAGCGAGCAGGCGCGGCCGGGCCGAGGGAAGAGCCGAGGCCGGGTCGCGCCGGCTCGTCGTGCGCCAGGGCAAGCATGCCGCGTGCCGGGTTGTCGTTCGCCGCCCGGCCACGATCGCGTGCCCGGTTGCGCCAGGTCCCGCGAACGCGGAGTGTTCCTCACAATGGGATCGCCGTTCGAGGTCGACGTCGAGGGTGGGATGCTCGCCTGCCGGACGGAGGGCGGAGGTGACGGTGACGCCGTCCTGCTGCACGGCGGCCCGGGTCTCAGTGACTACCTCGAGGGGCTCGCCGGAGAGCTCGACGGCGTGCTGCGTACGACGCGGTACCAGCAGCGTGGTACGGCGCCGTCGACCGCGCCTCCCGGTGGGGGCGTCGAGGCGCATGTCGCGGACGCGCTCGCGGTTCTCGACGCCTGTGGGCTCGAGCGGTCGTGGCTCGTCGGCCACTCGTGGGGCGGGCACCTGGCGATGCACGTCGCCGTCGCCGCCCCGGAGCGCGTCGCCGGCCTGGTCGTCGTCGACCCGCTCGGGGCCGTCCCGGACGGCGGTGCGAAGGAGCTCGACGAGAATCTCACGGAGCAGCTGTCGCCTGCCGCCAGGGACGAAGCCCGGGCGCTCGACGAGCGCCTGCTGGCGGGCGAGGGTGGGGAGGCCGACGCACTCGCGATGCTGCGCATCGTCTGGCCGTGCTACTTCGCCGACCCGGACGCCGCGCCGCCGATGCCCGCGATGCGGATGAGCGCGGCCGTCTACGCCGACACCTGGGCGTCGATCAACGACCACTTCGCACGGGCGACGCTCGTCGGGGGCCTTCCCCGCCTCCGCTGTCCGGCCGTGTTCGTCCACGGGCGCGAGAGCCCGATCCCCTGGCGGCGCAGCGCGGAGAGCGCCGAGCTGATTCGCGGTGCCCACCTCGCCGTTGTCGACCGCTGTGGCCACTTTCCGTGGCTCGAACGGCCCGGGAGCGTCCGTCGGGCGTTCCTCGAGCTCGTCGGGTGAACCGTCCGGCCGCATGACGACGGGAGCCTCGTGACCGGCCGACGGCGCGGCGCGCGACGGGTGCCGATGGCCGGAGCGCTCGGTCTCGCCGTCGGGCTCGCCGCCGCCGTTCTCGTGGGGTGCGGCTCGGGTGGGGCGCCGGCGCCCTCGGGGGAGACGGTCGCCCGTGGCCTCGCTGCTGACTGGCCCGCCTGCGTGGAGGCCGCGTTCTGCCCCGACGGCGACGTCCGCGTCGCGACGTGTGCGCCTGCGGAGGCCGAAGGCGACACCGGCCGCCGCGCCTTCGACTGTCTGGTCGAGGGCGGTGAGGGCGACGTCTCGATCGTGCGCGTCGTGTGCGACGGGGAGAGCTGTCGCTGGGAGCCGCCCTCGAGCCCGGGCGACACGGGCCTTCCGGGAGACGCCGTTCCACCGTACGAGGGCTCCTTCCCCCTCGCGCAGTGAGCCTCGTGCGCGTCGCCCGCTCCGACTCGCGACGCCTTCCTGCCGGAGCGTCCGAACACGGGTCGCGATCAGTGGTTTCCCCGATGCGGAGGTGGGAGGGCAGCGGTTGCCTTCGATCGGCAGTGAGTCGACGACGCGTCTCCCGTGTACGGAGCCGGACCGTCGGGCCGAGAAGTTCCGCTGCCGCTGCTGTCGTCCCCGCGGCGGCCGGCGTGGGGGCGGCCGTCGGTGGGCTCGTGCTCGTCGGTGTCGGCGTCTGGGCGAGACGCGACGTCGCGCGTGCGCTCGCGCGCGAACGCATCGTCAGCACCGCCGACGCCAGGCCGCCGAGCACGCTGGTGACGACACCGGGAGGGGCGCGCTCGATGGCGGAGGTGATCAGGGAGCGCACGGTCGCGGCGTCCGGCGGCCGGACCTTTGCCGAGACCGACGAGTACGTCGACGCAGACGGGAACCCGACGTCCGACGCCGCGCTCGCCCGCATCGACGAGCGGACCGGGAAGCCCGTGGAGAACCCCCAGCACGACCTCTGGATCCAGTCGACCACGTTGCAGAACGGGCTGATGCAGGCCTACATGGCGTTCCGCGTCGCCGAGCTGACCGCCGCCGTCGGAGTGACGACGTTCGCGCTCGGGATCGGGCTGCTGTCGCTCCACGTGCGTCGCTCCTAGCGGCGATCGGGCAGGAGAGCGGCACCTCCCGGGCTGCGGCGTATTGCGCGGCGGGAGGCGGCGAACTGCGGATGCGGGTCACGGTCGGCTGCGCGATCCTGTCGATGACGCGGAGAGTGACACGGAGAGGAGGTGTGTGATGCGGGTTCGCGTGGAGGCGGTCGAGCGTCGTGCCCGGCCCTCGTGGGACTGGGACGGGTTCCGTCCGCTCTCACCGCTCGGCTGGGTCGCGCTCGCGCTCGCGGCGGTCCACGTCGGGCTGCTCGTGCTCCTGCAGTCGACCCACACGACGTACTGGCAGCCGTACGACCTCTGGTCCGACCCGCACGTCGTCGCGGCGGCCGTCGGCTATGCGGTCACGGCGATCGGAGGCGGTGTCGCCGCGCTCGTGGCGACGCTCCGGTACGGCGAGCGCTCGGTGCTGATGCTCATCCCGACGCTGCTCGGTGCCTTCTGGGGGTTCTGGCTGCTGTCGCAGCTCCCCGGCTGGCTGAGCTGACCCGGTGTGGGTCGCCGTGCTCTCGGGGTCGGCCGACTCCGGGAGACGGAGGTTCCGGCCTGTCTCTCTCCGGGTGCTCGCGAACGGCCCGCGCCAGCAACCAGGCGGCGAGCGAGGCGGGCACGGTGAAGAAGAAGAGGCTGCCCATGAACGGGCCGATCGTGCTCTCCTTCCACTCCTCGCGGTCGAACAGCGCGGTGAGGGTGGTGAGCGCGGCCAGCAGCGGAACCGCTGCGAGCGCCGTCCGGACGAGGACCCGGGCACTGCGCTCGGGGTCGACGAGCCCCAGCAGGAGCACCGCGATCAGCGCGAACGCGACGGCGTAGCCGGTCGCCGCGTACCCGCCGCCGAGGTCCCGGACCACGGAGGCGATCTCGAGGCCTTCCCCGACGTCGGCGCCCTCGACGTCGATCGCTCCCACGACGAAGAACCCGGCCCCCGCGGCGAGCATCGCGAGCCCGGCGACCCAGGCGTGCCGGCCTCCGCGCGGCACGGCCACCCGCGTCGGGAGCGCGCGGGCGAGCGCCACGACCGACACGATGCCGACCGTCACGGCCGAAATCGAGACGACGACGTAGAGCACGACGCCTCCGTTTCCGGCACGAGTCTCCGTCCGGAAGGGCACCGCCGCATCGGTGGGCGCACGGATCTCGACTGCCGCCAATCGCGGTCTCGCGGCGTCTCGGGAGCCGCCTCGCGCCCGGTGCGGAGGCCGGTACGTGGTTTCCCGGTTGTCGCACCGTGGGTGGCGCGTCATGATCGACCGCACAATCGATTATCGAGAGAGAAGGGAGTCCGCCATGGGCGAGATGCGTGGCGCTGACCTCGTCGTCGAGTACCTGATCCGCGAGAAGGTGCCGTACCTGTTCGGCTATGCCGGGCACGGCGCGGTCGGGCTCCTCGACGGCGTCTTCGACCGGCAGGACGAGATCAAGGTCGTCTTCCCGCGGATCGAGACGGGCGCGGCCTACATGGCCGACGCGTACTTCCGGGTCAGCCACGAGGTGATCCCCGTCTACACGTCGACGGGCCCCGGGCCGATGCTGCTCACGCCGGCGCTCGGCAACGCCTTCTACGACTCGTCGGCGTTCGTCGCGATCACCGGCCAGGTCGCGACGACGCAGTACGACTCCGGTGCCCTGCAGGAGGAGTACCGGCACTTCCAGGCCGACTTCCCGAGCATCGCGAAGGTGCTGACGAAGCGGAGCTTCCAGGCGCACTCGGTCGCCGATCTCGGCAAGTTCCTCCCCAAGGCGTTCAAGCTCGCCCGCGAGGGGCGCCCCGCCCCCGTGCACATCGACGTCCCGTACGACCTGTGGGTGACGAAGGCGGACGTCGAGGTGCCCGAGCCGGCCGAGCGGTCGCGCCAGCTCAACTGGCGCACACCCGGGTCGCCCGAGGCGGTGGCGAAGGCGCTCGAGATGCTCCTCGGCGCGCGTCGTCCCCTGATCCTCGCGGGCGGCGGGGTGATCTGCTCGGAGGCGAGCGCTGAGCTTGCGGCGTTCGCCGAGCACGTCAACGTCCCCGTCTACTCGACGTTCATGGGCAAGGGAGCGCTCTCGGCGCGCCACCCGCTGCATCTCGGCATCGCCGGATGCTGGGGCGAGTACCCCGCACAGGAGGCGGCACGCAACGCGGACGTGATCCTCGCGCTCGGGTGCCGGTTCTCGGACATCCACAGCTCGTCGTGGCTGCCGGGCTACACGTACAACATCCCGCCGACGAAGCTGGTCCACGTCGACATCGACCCGCAGGAGATCGGTCGCAACTACCCGACCGAGCTCGGCATCGTCGGGGACGCGCGCGAGGTGCTGAAGCAGCTCCTCGAGCTCGCCCAGCGGGACGCGAAGCGCGACCGCTCGCCGTGGCACGACCAGATCGACGGCTACAAGGAGGAGTGGACGAACTTCATCGAGCAGGAGAAGGCGTCCGACGCCGTCCCGATCGATCCGCGGCGCCTGATCAAGGAGCTTCGCGCGGCCGCACCGGACGACACGCTGATGATCACGGACACCGGCAACCACCAGACCTGGGTCGAGCAGTACTGGGATGCGCTCGGGCCGCAGATGGTGTTCACGCCCGGCGGGTTCGCCGGCATGGGCTTCGGCACCTACGGCGTGCTCGGGCTCAAGCTGGCCCGGCCGGACCAGCCGGCCATCTGCGTGACGAGCGACGGCAGCTTCATGATGTTCCCGGGGGCCGTGGCCACGGCTACCGAGTACGGCATCCCGGCGATCTGGGTGATCCTCAACAACTACACGATCGGCGTGATCCGTGACCTCCAGCGCTTCTACATGGACGGTCGCGAGATCGGGACGAGCTTCATCAAGCACTCGACCGGAGAGTTCTGGAACCCCGACTTCGCGAAGATGGCGCAGGCGATGGGCGCAGGCGGGATCTCGGTCGAGCACCCGAGCGACCTCGCCTCCGCGTTCGAGACGGCGCTGTCCGCGGGGACGCCGTACGTGATCGACGTGAAGGTCAACCGTGACACGGCGGTGCCGCTGATCGGCACGTGGCACTTCGCGCCGATCCCGCAGGCCGAGCCGACGTTCGGCAAGCCGCTGATCCTCACGTGAGCCTGTATCCGTTCACGGCAATCGTCGAGCAGGGGCGCCTCAAGCAGGCGCTCCTGCTCAACGCCGTCAACCCCGCCGTCGGCGGCGTCCTCATCGAGGGCCCGAGCGGGACGGGGAAGTCGACGGCCGTCCGCGGGCTCGCCGAGCTGCTGCCCGAGATCGACGTCGTCGCCGACTGCCCCTTCTCGTGCGATCCGGCACATCCGTGCCCGGCCTGTCGCGCTCGCCTCGAGCGGGGGGAGCGGCTCGAGCCCATGCGCAGGCAGGTGAGCGTCGTCGACCTGCCGCTCAACGCCACCGAAGACCGGGTCGCCGGCTCGGTCGACATCGCCCACGCGCTGCGCGAGGGGATCATGGCGCTCGAGCCGGGGCTGCTCGCCGATGCGAACCGGGGGATCCTCTACGTCGACGAGATCAACCTCCTCGACGACCACCTCTGCGACGTGCTGCTCGACGCCGCCGCGCTCGGCGTGAACATCGTCGAGCGGGAGGGGGTCTCCGTCTCCCACCCGGCGGAGTTCCTGCTCGTCGGGACGATGAACCCCGAGGAGGGCGAGCTCCGGCCGCAGCTCGCGGACCGGATCGGGCTGCGGGTCGTGGTCGACGCGCTCGGCGAGCCCGCACGGCGGGCGGAGGTGATCATGCGCCGTGAGGCGTTCCACGCCGACCCCGAGGAGTTCACCGAGCAGTGGCGGGACGAGCAGGAGCGGCTCGCCGCAGCGATCAGCGAGGCGAGGAAGCAGGTCCGGGACGTCGCCGTGACACCGACGATGTACCGCGCGATCGCGAAGCTCGTCACGGGCTCGGGCGTCACGAGCCACCGGGCGGACATCACGATCCTGCACTGCGCGAAGGCGCTCGCGGCGATCGACCGACGGGCCGAGATCGGGCCCGACGACGTCCTCGCCGCCGCGTCGCTCGCTCTCGGCCACCGTGTCGCCCGCGACCCGTTCGACGCCTCGTCGGAGCTCGACGAGCGCATCCTGCAGCGGATCCTCGAGGACGTCCTCGACGAGGAGACGGCGGAAAAAAAAGCGGCGGGCCCGGCGAGGCCGGAAGAGACGTCGACCTCTCGGAGCTCGAAGGCGCAGTCCCGCTGATCGACCTCGACGTCGACGTCGACCGCGTGCTCGGCCCCCGGTCGAAGGCCGACGACCTGGAACGGGGAGCGATCGGCAGGCGTCAGCGCTCACTGGTCGCCCTGCGTCGCGGCAAGTACTCGCGCCCGAGGGTTCCGCGCCAGCCCAGCTCCGACGTCGCTTTCGACGCGACCGTGCGGGCGGCCGCGACACGCGCCGGGCGCACCGGCTCGCGCTACGGCATCGAGCCCGAGGACGTGCGTCGGAAGGTGCGACAGCACCGGGTGCCGCTCGAGGTCTGCATCGTCCTCGACAACTCGTACTCGCTCCACGCCGAGCGCCTCGTCGAGACCGTGAAGGGGGTCGTCTTCCGCCTCCTCGAGGACGCGGCCGCCCGCGGCGACCGCGCGTCGGTCGTCGCCTTCCGGAGCGGGGTCGCCGAGGCGACGGTCGCCCTCCGTCCGACGCGCAGCATCGCGGTCGCGACCGAGAAGCTGCGGCAGGTCCCGCTCAGCGGCCGCACGCCGCTGGCGGCCGCGCTCGACCTCGGCCGCCGCATGCTCCGCCAGGAGCTGCACAAGCGCCCCAACGCACGACCGCTGGTGGTCGTGGTCAGTGACGGCTTGCCGAACGTGCCGCTCGTGCGCGGGAGCGACCCGCTCGAGGACGTGCTCGCCCAGGCGGCGCTCCTCCGCCGGGCCGGGATGTCGTGCGTCGTCGTCGACGCCGTCCTGCCGGGAAAGGAGGGCGAGAGCTGCGGCCGTGCCCTCGCGGACGCCGCGAGGGGCGTCCACGTCCCGCTCGGCGAGCTCTCGCCGGACGCGCTCGTCGGGCTGTTCGAGCAGGCAGCGAGGTAGGACGCGGTAGAACTTGGGGGTGCTCTCCACGGATCAGGCGGCGGTGCTGGAGGCGCTCCTCGACGAGCGCCTCGCCGAGCGCGGCCGCGAGGGCCTCCCCGCGGACGTCGTCACCGGGCTCGAGGACGAGGGGCTCCTCGCACCCGAGCAGCACGACGCGGCGCGGCGTGCGCTCGACGAGCGCGCCCGCGACCGGTCGATCGACTGGGTGTCGGGGACGGTGCTCCAGGGCGACGTGCTGGCGGCGTTCGCAGAGCACTGCCGTCGCGACCTCGACGACATCGAGGTCGAGGCGGCCGACGCGACGACGCTCACCGTGCGCTGGCGCGCCGAGGTCAGCCGCTTCGAGCTGCGCAACGGCTTCTTCGGGATCGAGCACCTGGCCGCCGGCACGCCGACGATGCTGCTCGGAGACATCGAGCCGCGACTCGACGACCTCGTCCGCGCGTTCCTCGACGACCCCGGGCTGCGGGCCCGGCTCGCCGTCTGCGACCTCGGGCGGCTCGAGCGCATCGGCGCCGTTCGGTCGAGCGCGTTCGTGTACTTCGAGTGGTTCCTCCGGGACGAGTACGGCGTCAAGCTCGTGCCGACGCCCGCGTTCACGCAGGGCTTGATCGACCGCGGCGTGATCTCGCTGGGAATGGGCTAGCCGGGCCCAGGCCCGCCCGCGTCGGCGTCCGGCGTCCGCGCATCGCCCGCGGCGCCGTCCTCGAGGTGGGCGAAGGCGCGCTCGAACACCTCGTCGGGTTGCGCGCCGAGCACGAGCAGGCGCCGGTCGAGGACGAACGCGGGGATCGCGTTGATCCCGGCCGCGTGTGCCTGCGCGGTGGCGGCGGCGACGGCGTCCGCGTGCCGACGGCCGACGATCGCGTCGTCGGCGTCCTCCAGCGACAGCTCGCCCGCCAGCTCCCGAAGGACGTCGGGGTCACCGATGTTCAGCGCCTCTTCCCAGTAGGCCTGCATCAGCCGGTCGTGCGTCACCGCGTGCTTGCCCTGGGCCCGCGCCAGCTCGGTCAGCCGCAGGGCGGCATGCGAGTTCGGCACGACGGTGGGCGGTGGGTTGTAGACGAGCCCCTCGCGGTCGAAGGCCGCCTCGACGTGCCGGTGGAACTCCTCGCCGTAGCGGCGGATGAGGTCCGAGCGCGGAATGCCCTCCGGCGGGTACTCCGGATGCAAGTCGAAGGGGAGCCACTCGACCGTGGCGCCGAACCGGCGCTCGAGCCGCTCGGCCGCCGGCTGGCCGATGCGGCAGAACGGTCAGATGTAGTCCGACCAGATGAGGACGTCGTGCGCCGCCACGGGGGCAGCGTACTGGGCGCCCCGCCCCGGGGCTCCGGTCGTCACGCGTCGCGGTGCGGACGGCCGTGCGCATGCCGGCAGGAGGGACTACGCTCGTCCGCGTGCACCGCGTGCCTGCCGACGCCCTCCTGCTCGGCACGGTCGTGCTCTGGAGCTTCAACTTCACCGCGGTCGCCTACGGTGTCTCGCACGGCTTCGAGCCGCTCTCGTACGCGTCGCTGCGGTGGGTGCTGGCCGGCCTCGCCCTGCTGGCGCTGGCCGTGTGGCGCCGTCACAACGTGCGCGTCGGCTGGCGCGACGCGACGACCCTCGCCGTCGCGGCGGTCGTCGGCGTCGTGATCAACCAGATCTCGTTCGTCTACGCGTTCCGCCTCGCGTCGGCGTCGACGGTCGCCCTCGTGTTCGGGACGCTGCCGATCTTCGTGGCGCTGTTCGCCCAGCTCGCCGGGATGGAGCGGCTCCGCGCCCGCCAGTGGCTGGCCGCCGCGATCTCCTTCGGCGGCGTCATGCTCGTCGCGCTCGGCGCCGAGTCACGCCTCTCGACGAGCCTCGGCGGGATCGGGCTCGCGCTCGTCACCACGCTGACGTTCGCCGTCTACTCCGTGGCGGTCGTCCCGGTGATGCGGAGGCGGTCTCCGCTCGTCGTCAACGCCCTCACCGCGCTCACGGGTGGCGTGATGCTCGTCGTCGTGTCGAGCGTCGTACTCGCGTCCCAGAGCTGGGCCGCGATCGGCGGCCTGGCGTGGGGGGCGCTCCTCTACAGCGCGCTCGCCTCGATCACGCTCGGGAACCTCTTCTGGTTCGCGGGCATCGACCGCGTGGGACCCGGCCGGGCGTCGCTGTTCGCGAACCTGCAGCCGTTCCTCGGGGCCGTGATCGCGGTGATCGTGCTCTCCGAGAGCCTGAGCGCCCTGCAGGTGGTCGGCGGCATCGTCATCGGCGCCGGGATCGTGCTCGGGCGCCGCCAGCGCTTCCCGGCCCCTCCGTCGGAGTGAGGGCCACCGGCGATCCGCCGACCGGTTCGCGGGACGGGGGACGTCGAAAAGCCGTAGGCTCAGGTGTCGTGGAGTCCGGAGCGTGAAGACGAGCCTCGGGATCTGGGCCCTCGGGCCGATGGTGACGCGGTTCGTGCCCGGCGGGTACCAGCCGGAGCACGCAGGCGAGTCGACCGCCGAGAAGGTGCACCGGGCCGTCTCCGGCCTCGGCGAGCTGATGGACGACTACGAGTTCCACTACCCGCAGGAGCTCTCCGAGGCGAACCTCGACGAGGTGCGCGACGCCCTCGACGGGCACGGCATCTACGCGATCGCGACGGGCACGCACCTCAACCCACGGTTCGGGAAGGGCGGGCTCTCCTCGCCCGACGACGCCGTCCGTGCCGATGCGTTGGCGGAGGCGCTCGCCGCGGCCGACTTCGCCGGGGCGATCGGCGCGCAGATGATCCTCTGGCCCGGGGTCGAGGGCTACAACTACCCGTTCCAGACGCCCTACGGCGAGGCATGGGCACGCTTCGTCGACGGCGTCGGCGAGGTCGCGGCGCGGTGCGCCGAGCACGGCCGGCTCCTCTTCCTCGAGCACAAGAACTCGGAGCCGGCGATGAAGATCCTGATGCGCAACGTCGGCATGACGCTGCACGTGATCCACACGCTGCGCGCGCGCGGGATCACGAACGTCAAGGTCAACATGGACTGGCAGCACCTGCTGATGAACGGCGAGTCGCTCGGGGAGTACGCGGCGATGCTCGCCGCCGTCGACCTGCTCGGGCACCAGCACGCGAACTCCGGCTGGGGCACGTTCGACGACGACAACATGGTCGGTGCGACCGCATTCATGGAGACACTCGAGCTGGCGCTCGAGCTGCGCCGCGCCGACTACGGGGCGCGGGGGGAGCGGCTCGGGTTCGATCTCTACCCCTACACGGAGGACGCCGTCGCCGCGGTCGCCCGGAGCGTCCACCAGTGGAACTTCATCTGGGAGGTCTCGGGGCGCATCGACGACGCCGCGCTCCGCGAGGCACAGCAGGCGAAGGACGCCGAGCGCGCCTACGAGCTCGTGTACGCAGCGCTCGGCGCGTGAGCGAGCTCGTCGAGCTCACCCGCGCTCTGGTCGCCGTCGAGTCGATCAACCCCGACCTCGGTGTCGGCGGCAGCGGCGAGGCGGGCGTCGCCCGCGTCGTCGCCGACTGGGCGGCGCGTGCCGGGCTCGACGTCGAGCTCGAGGAGGCGGCGCCGGGGCGCCCCAACGTCATCGTCACCGCGCGTGGCCACGGCGACGGCCGCACCCTGATGCTGAACGCGCACACGGACACCGTCGGCGTCGTCGGCATGGCCGAGCCGTTCTCCGGCCGTCTCGACGGAGAACGGCTCCACGGACGGGGCGCGTACGACATGAAGGGGAGCCTCGCCGCCTGCCTGCTCGCGGCCGCCGAGGCGGGCCGGCGCAGACTGGCCGGCGACGTCGTCGTGACGGCGGTCGCCGACGAGGAGTTCGGCAGCGTCGGCACCGAGGCGATCGCGCTGCGGCGGACGGCCGATGCCGCGATCGTCACGGAGCCGACGGACGAGCGCCTCGTGCTCGCGCACAAGGGGTTCGCGGGCTTCGAGATCGAGGTCGCGGGGCGCGCCGCGCACGGGTCGCGTCCCGACCTCGGGATCGACGCGATCGTGCGCGCGGCGCCCGTCCTCTCCCGGATCGGCGGGCTCGACGAGCAGCTGCGGGGCGCCTCGGCGCACCCGCTGCTCGGCACCGGCTCCGCCCACGCCTCGGTGATCTCGGGGGGGCAGGAGTACTCGAGCTACCCGGCGTGGTGCCGCATCGTCGGCGAGCGGCGGACGATCCCGGGAGAGACCACCGAGCAGGTCGCCGAGGAAGTCGCGGGACTGCTCGGCGACGTCGACGGGTCGTGGCGGCTCACGCTCGGTCGCGAGCCGTTCGAGATCGACGCCGACGCCGAGATCGCCGCGCTCGTCGCCCGCCTCGCCGGGGCGCCGGAGCCGGTCGGCATCTCCTACTGGGCCGACTCGGCGCTCCTCCACGGCGCGGGCATCCCGACCGTGCTCTTCGGGCCGCGCGGCGCAGGCGCCCACGCCGAGGTCGAGTGGGTCGACGTCGAGAGCCTGACGCGCTGCCGCGATCTCTACGTCGCCGTCGCGTCGGAGTTCTGCGCATGAGCGTCTGCGTCGGGCTCGACGTCGGCACCACCGGCGTGAAGGCGGTGGCGGTCGCCGTCGACGGCGCGGTGGTCGCGCGCGCCGAGCGCTCCTATCCGCTCTCGACGCCCCACCCGGGATGGTCCGAGCAGGATCCCGACGCATGGTGGCGGGCATCGGAGGCGGCCCTCGCTGACGTCGCGGACGGCCGCGAGGTCGTCGGCATCGGGCTGTCGGGCCAGATGCACGGCCTCGTCACGCTCGACGACCGCGGCCGCGTCCTGCGGCCGGCGATCCTCTGGAACGACCAGCGCACCGCAGCCGAGTGCGCCGAGATCGAGTCCCGGATCGGCGTCGAACACCTGATCGAGCTCACCGGCAACCGCGCACTCACCGGCTTCACGGCTCCCAAGCTGCTCTGGCTGCGCGATCACGAGCCCGACGTCTACGGGCGGATCGCACGCGTCTGCCTGCCGAAGGACTACGTGCGGCTGCGGCTCACCGGCGAGTGGGCGATCGACGTCGCCGACGCCTCGGGGACGCTCCTGCTCGACGTCGCCGGCAGGCGATGGTCGGGGGAGGTCGTCGACGCGCTCGGGATCCCGGCCGAGTGGCTGCCTCCGGTGCTGGAGTCGCCCGCCGTCTCGGGCGTCGTCCGGACCGACGGCCGCGAGCACTCGGTCCTCGCGCCGCTCCGCGGCGTGCCGGTCGCCGCGGGCGCGGGCGACTGCGCGGCGGCGGCGCTCGGCGTCGGCATCGACCGGCCCGGCCCGCTCTCGATCGTCCTCGGCACGTCCGGCGTCGTCTTCGCCGCCCTTCCGGCGTACCAGCCGGAGGCGGAGGCCCGCCTCCACGTCTTCTGCCACGCGGTGCCCGACACGTGGCATGCGATGGGCGTGATGCTCTCGGCCGCCGGCTCGCTCCAGTGGTTCCGTGACCGGCTCGCGCCCGGCACGCCGTTCGACACGCTCGTCGCCGAGGCCGCGGGCTGGGGCCCCGGGGCCGACGGGCTCGTATTCCTGCCCTACCTCGCCGGCGAGCGAACGCCGCACGCCGACCCCGATGCCCGGGGCGCGTTCGTCGGGCTCGCGCTCCACCACGACCGCGGGGCGCTCACGCGGGCCGTCCTCGAGGGTGTCGCCTTCGGGCTGCGCGACTCGCTCGACCTCGTGCGGTCGCTCGGCGTCGACGCCGAGGTGGCCCGTGTCTCGGGCGGCGGGTCCCGAGGCGGAGAGTGGCTGCGCATCGTCGCCTCGGTGCTCGGGATCCCGCTCGAGACGACGGTCTCCGAGGAGGGCTCCGCCTACGGTGCGGCGCTGCTCGGCGGCGTCGTCGGAGGCGTGTTCGACGACGCGCACGACGCGGTCGCACGCTGTGTCCGCGTCTCCGAGCGCGTTGAGCCGGACCCGTCGGCGGTGGACGTGTACCGGCCGCTCCACGACCGGTACCGCAGGCTCTACCCGGCACTTCACGATCACAAGGAGGAACGATGAGTCAACTCACAGGGAAGGTCGCCGTCGTCACGGGCGCGAGTCGCGGCATCGGCGCCTCGATCGCCCGTGCGCTCGCCGCCCAGGGCGCGAAGCTCGGCCTCGCGTCGCGGTCAGGCGACGACCTCGGGATCGCCGACGCCGTCGCGCTCCCGACCGACGTGCGCGATCGCGCGCAGGTGCAGGCGCTCGTCGACGCGACGGTCGAGCGTCACGGCGGGCTCGACATCCTCGTCGCGAACGCCGGCGTCGGTGCCTACGGGCCGCTGGTCGATCTCGATCCCGCGCACCTCGACGAGATGATCGACACGAACGTGAAGGGCGTGATCTACGCGGCCTCCGCCGCCGTCCCGCACCTGATCGCCCGCGGCGGGGGAGACCTCGTGTCGGTCGCCTCGGAGGCCGGCCGGCGCGGGCTTCCGAACGAGGCGGTCTACTGCGCCTCGAAGTTCGCGCAGGTCGGGTTCACGCGGGCGCTCGACCACGAGCTCCGCCCGCACGGGATCCGGTGCACCAATGTCTGTCCGGGCGGCGTCGCGACCGACTTCGCGATGGAGGACGGACGAGGACGGACGCCGGAGATGCCGGAGCTCGCGGGGATGATGGACTCCCAGGACGTCACCGACGCCGTCCTCTTCGTGCTCACGCGCCCACGAGGCCACCGGATCCTGGAGCTCGCGATGCGGCCGATGACGGAGGAGTCGTGGGGGTGATCGTCAGGTCGGCGGCGGGCGGTCGGCGCCCCCCGTGCGGACGGTCCATTGTTGCGTTGCCGCCGATTCTGAAATAGTTCAGCCGACGGATCCGTACAACCCATGGGGTACGAGGACGCTGTCGTCATGCGGGAACACCCCGAGGCGACGAGGGCGTCGTCGAGAAGAGGAGGTCAGTTGATGAGCAAGTTGAGGAGGGGAGCGCGTCCGCCGAGGCTCGTATGGGCGCTTCTGCTGGCAGTCGCCGCGCTCGCGCTCGTCGCCGCCGGTTGCGGCGGGGACGACGAGGGTGGTGGCAGCGCCGCCGGCGACGGCTCGATCTGGGTTCTGTTGCCCGACAGTGCCAGCTCGGCGCGCTGGGAGGCGGACGACCGGCGCTTCTTCGAAGAGGCCTTCGACGAGGCCGGCGTCGACTACACCATCGTGAACGCCGAGGGCGACGCCGCGACGCAGCAGTCGCAGGCGGAGCAGGCGATCGCCGACGGCGCGAGCGTGATCCTGCTCACGAGCCTCGACGTCGGCTCGGGCGGCGCGATCATCGAGCAGGCCAAGGAAGCCGGCGTCAAGGTCGTCGAGTACGACCGCTTCAACACCGGCTCTTCGGGCGGCGACGCGTACGTGAGCTTCGACAACGTGAAGGTCGGGGCGACGATGGCCGAGGTCCTCGAGCCGGCGATCGACGACCTCGGGCTCGACAAGCCGCGCGTCGTGATGCTGAACGGCGGTGAGGAGGACAACAACTCGTTCCTCTTCAAGGACGGCTACTCGGCGACGGTCCAGGCTCGTGTGGACGCCGGTGACTGGGAGCTCGTCGCCGACCAGTTCACGCCCGGCTGGGACAACGCCGAAGGGCTGAAGATCATGGAGCAGATCCTCGTCTCGGCGGACAACAAGGTGGACGCCGTGTTCGCCGCCAACGACGGGCTCGCGCAGTCCACGATCACCGCGCTCGAGTCGGCCGGTCTCGACCCGACGACGATCCCCGTCTCGGGTCAGGACGCGACCGCTGCGGGCATGCAGAACGTCGTGCTCGGCAAGCAGACGATGAGCGTCTACAAGCCGATCGAGGCGGAGGCGAAGGTCGCTGCGGCCGTCGCACTCGCGCTCCGCGCAGGTGACGACATCGAGAGCATCGACCCCGGCTACGACTTCGAGGTCATCGGCATCAACTCGGAGGACGGGAAGCCTGCCGAGTCCGCCGATGGCGACGGCGTCGTCCCGTACGTGGCGCTCGTGCCGATCGGCGTGACGACCGAGAACATGGCCGACACCGTGATCGCGGACGGCTTCCGCACCGTCGAGGAGATCTGCACCGGCGATGCGGCGTCGACCGACTGGTGTCAGGAGAACACCTGATCGACAGACGCTGAGTGAACCCCCGCGGCGGAGCGTCTTCCCGGCCTCCGCCGCGGGGCGTCTCTACCCCGTTCCACGACGATGCCCGAAGCCCCGATCCTCGAGTGCAAGGACGTCTCCAAGGCGTTCGGCGCCGTGCAGGCGCTCGACCACGTCGACTTCGAGGTGCACGCCGGGGAGGTGATGGCGCTCGTCGGCGACAACGGGGCCGGGAAGTCGACGCTGATCAAGGGCATCGCCGGGATCTATCCCTTCGACCACGGCGAGACGTACGTCGAGGGCCGGCACGTCCACATCCACGGGCCGCGCGACGCCGCGAAGCTCGGGATCGAGATCGTGTACCAGGATCTCGCGCTCGCCGACAACCTCGACGTCGTCGCCAACATGTTCCTCGGCCGCGAGCGGATCCGCAACGGCGTCGTCCTCGACGAGGAGCGGATGGAGCGCGCATCGCGCGAGACGCTGACCGAGCTCGCCGTGACGACCCTCCAGTCCGTGCGTCAGACCGTGAGCGGCCTCTCCGGCGGCCAGCGGCAGTCGGTCGCGGTCGCGAAGGCGGTGATGTGGAACTCGCGGATCGTGATCCTCGACGAGCCGACCGCGGCGCTCGGTGTGGCCCAGACGCGGCAGGTGCTGAACCTCGTGCGGCGGCTGGCGGAGCGGGGGCTCGGGGTGGTGATCATCTCGCACAACCTCCACGACGTCTTCGAGGTCGCCGACCAGATCACGGTGCTCCGTCTCGGGCAGCGCGTCGCGGTGCTCAAGCGAGAGGAGACGACGCAGCAGGAGGTCGTGCACGCGATCACGGCCGGGACGCTCGAGCGCGTGCCCGGCATGGACGGCGTCGAGGAGGCCGAGGCGTGAGCGAGACCGCGCAGCCGGGCGCCCCGGAGCCCGAGGGCCCGCCGACAGCGTTCGCGTCTCCCGAGACGCCGACGCTCGGGGAGTACGCGCGCCGCTGGTGGCAGGGCGTCCGCGCGGGCGAGCTGGGATCGCTGCCGATCATCGTCGGCCTGATCGTGATCGTGATCACGTTCAGCATCCTCGACGACAAGTTCCTCACCGAGCGGAACTTCACGAACCTGCTCCTGCAGATGACGGCGATCGCGACGATGGCGATCGGGATCGTCTTCGTGCTCCTGATCGCCGAGATCGACCTCTCCGTCGCCTACGTGAGCGCGGTCGGAGGGGTGACCATGACCCTGCTCCTCCGCCCCGACGACCCGGGCTGGCCGTGGTGGCTCGCGATCCTCGCCGCGCTCGCGATCACGACCGCGATCGGGTTCGTCCAGGGCGTGGTGATCACGAAAGCGGGCGTGCCGTCGTTCGTCGTCACGCTCGCCGGGTTCCTGATCTGGTCCGGCGTCGTCTTGATCCTCACGACGCAGTACTCGACGCAGGGCACGATCCGGATCCAGGACGACACCGTGATCGGCATCGCCAACGACTTCCTCAGCGAGGTCGCCGGCTGGATCCTCGCGCTCGTCGTCGTCGCCGGGTACGCGCTCGCCCAGGTCCGCACCGCGATCACGCGGCGCACCCGCGGGCTCGACGCGAAGCCGACGGTCCTGATCGCGATCCAGATCGCGGGGCTCGCCGTCGTCACCGCCGTCGCCGTCTGGTACGCCAACGAGGACCGAGGCGTCCCGAAGATCACGGTGATCCTCCTCGTCTTCCTCGTCTTCTGGTCGTTCGTCGCGACGCGGCTGCGCTTCGGGCGCCACGTGTACGCGATCGGCGGCAGCCCCGAGGCGGCGCGCCGCGCAGGAATCAGCGTCGATCGGGTGCGGATCGCGGTGTTCATGATCAGCGGCTTCATGGCCGGCGTCGGCGGGATCATGCTCGCCTCGCGGCTCCGCTCGGTCGCGACCAACACGGGCGGCGGCAACCTGCTCCTGCTCGTGATCGCCGCCGCCGTGATCGGCGGCACGAGCCTCTTCGGCGGCGTGGGACGGGTCGTCTCGGCGCTGCTCGGGGCGCTCGTGATCACGGCGATCACGAACGGGATGGACCTGCTCGGGCTCGCCTCCGGCACGAAGTTCGTGATCACCGGCCTCGTGCTGCTCGCGGCGGTGCTGGTGGACGCGTACGCGAAGCGGCGACGCGCAGCCCGCGGCGGCGTCTAGCGTCGGCGGCGGTGACGGCCGCGGAGCGCATCCCACTCGCAGCCCTCGTCCTCGCGATCGGCGTCGTGCTCGCGGGCTGCTCCTCGACGGGTGACGGGCCCACGATCGCGCCTCCGACGCCCCGCGCGTCGACGCACCTCGTCGACGTCGCGGGCGACGTCGGCCTCGGCTTCCGGCACGGCGCGTTCCGCTGGGAGAGCTCGGCGGACGTGGTGGCGATGATGGGCACGGGCCTCTGCTGGCTCGACGCCGACGGCGACGGGCGTCTCGACCTGTTCGTCGTCAACTCCTACGCGGACGCGGAGGCGGGGCGCTGGCGGAGCGAGGGGGGGCTGCCGACGACCGTGCTCTTCCGGAACGTCGGCGACCGCTTCACCGACGTGAGCGACCGCTCGGGCGCGGCCCTCGCGGTCAAGGGGACGGGCTGCGTCGCCGCTGACCTCGACCTCGACGGCGACACCGACCTGTACGTGACGACGGCCCGGGACAACGTCCTCCTCTGGAACGACGGCAGCGGACGGTTCGAGGACGGCGCACGCGCGGCGGGCGTGTCCTCCTACGGCTGGTCGAGCGGCGCTGCCGTCGGCGACGTGAACGGGGACGGCCGACCCGACCTCTTCGTCGCCGGGTACGCCGACCTCAACAACCGTGTGCCCGACGCCCGGGGTGGCTTCCCGGGGACGTTCCTCGGCGTCCGCGACCAGCTCTTCCTCAACGAGGGCCGGCACCCGGGCGGCGACGTGACCTTCCGCGAGGTCGGCGTCGAGGCGGGGCTGGAGGTGACGGGCTTCGACCACGCGCTCGGCGCCGTCTTCACCGACGCCGACGCCGACGGCGACCTCGACCTCTACGTCGCGAACGACACCGAGCCCAACTTCCTGTACCGGAACGTCGCGTGGCCCGGGGGCGTACGGGCCGACCCGGCGGGCCTCGGCTTCCGGCTCGAGGAGACGGCGGCGAGCGCCGGCGTCGCCGACTCCAACGCGGGGATGGGCGTCGCCTCGGGCGACTACGACGGCGACGGCCGGTTCGACCTCCTGGTCACGAACCTTCGCGGCCAGGGGCACGGGGTGTTCCGGGCGTGGGACGGCGAGGGCGCGCCGTCGTTCACGGATCAGGGCGGATCGCTCGGCGTCGACCTCGCGACGTCGTCGGGTTGGGGCGCCTCGTGGGCCGACCTCGACCTCGACACCGACCCCGACCTGGTGCTGATGAACGGGCACGTCCCGATGACCGACCTCGAGGAGGACGCCGAGCTCCCCCAGGCGTTCGAGAACCGTACGGCGCAGGGGGACGTGGGGCGCTTCTCCGAGTGGGGCGACGCGCTCGGCCTCGACGACGCCGGCCCGCTCAACGCCCGCGGCAGCGCCGTCGCCGACTACGACGGCGACGGCGACCTCGACGTCGCGGTGGTCGCGGTCGGCGGCCCGCTGCTGCTGCTTCGGAACACCGGCGAGGGTGGGAGCTGGCTCGAGGTCGAGCTCGGCCGCTTCGCGCCGGGGGCGCGTGTCACCGTCGAGCTCCCGGACGGCCGGCGGCTCATGCGCGAGGCGCACGCCGGGAGCAGTTACCTGTCGTCCGAGGATCCCCGGCTCCACTTCGGGCTCGGCGCCGCAGACCGCGCCCGTGTCGTGGAGGTGCGCTGGCCCGGCGGCGGATCGTCCCGGGTCGAGGACGTGACGGCGAACCAGGTGCTCCTCGTCGAGCCGCCGGCCTCGCGCCCGGGGCCGCCGCTCCTGGCGATCGACACGGGGTCGAGCCGCCACATCGCCGACGGCTGCACCCGCGACCCTGCGGAGACGCGCTCCGTCGCGCGGATCTGGGACGAGGCGCTGCTCGACGCGATCCGCCGCGACTTCCCGGCGCCGACCGTCCACGCGCGGAACCTCTTCCACCTGTCGGCCGGGATGTGGGACGCCTGGGCGGCGTACGACCCCGTGGCGGACGGCGTGTTCGTCGACGAGAAGCACGACGCCGACGACGTCCGGGCGGCACGCGAGGAGGCGATGAGCTACGCGGCGTACCGGATCCTGCTCTACCGCTACGCCCTCGCCGTCGGGATGCAGGAGACGTTCGACGAGCTGACGGCGACGATGGGGGGGCTCTGCTTCCCGATCGACGTCACCTCGACCGTCGGCGACACGCCGGCTGCGCTCGGGAACCGGATCGCCGCCGCCGTCATCGCCCACGGCCTCGACGACGGCGCGAACGAGCAGCAGCGCTACGACAACCCCGGCTACGCACCCGTCAACGACCCGCTCGTCGTCGCGGAGCCGGGCGCGATGCTCCGCGACCCGAACCGCTGGCAGCCGCTCGCCCTCGACCGGCAGGTGGCGCAGAACGGGCTCCTGCTCCCGTCGCAGGTGCAGACGTTCGTCGGCTCCGAGTGGGGATACGTCGAGCCGTTCGCGCTGCCGCGATCCGCGAAGGGGCTGCCGATCGATCCCGGGCCTCCGCCCGCCCTCGGCGACCCGGCGACCGACCAGGCGTACAAGCGGGCGGCGGTCGCCGTGCTGCGCTACTCGAGCCTCCTCGACCCCGACGACGGCGTCGAGATCGACATCGGGCCCGGCGGCCGCGGCGACAATCCGCTCGGGACGAACGCCGGACAGGGGCACGACCGGAATCCCGCGACCGGGGGGCCCTTCGCTCCGAACGTCGCGCTCCGGGCCGACTTCGGCCGGGCGGTCGCCGAGTTCTGGGCCGACGGGCCCGACTCGGAGACGCCGCCCGGCCACTGGAACACCCTCGCGAACGCCGTGTCGGACGCACCGGGCACGGCCCTGCGCGTCGGCGGCGCCGGCGCGACGATCGACCGGCTCGAGTGGGACGTCAAGCTGTACCTCGCGCTCAACGGTGCGCTCCACGACGCCGCGATCGCCGCCTGGGGCGCGAAGGCGTTCTACGACTCGGTGCGGCCGATCTCGATGATCCGGTACATGGGCGGGAAGGGCCAGTCGAGCGACCCCGCCGGGCCGTCGTACGACCCGCGCGGCCTCCCGCTCGTGCCGGGACTCGTGGAGGTCGTGACCCCCGCCTCGAGCGCGCCGGGCCGGCGCCACGACCACCTCGCAGACCACGTCGGAGAGGTCGTGGTGTGGACGTGGCGCGGCACGCCGCGCGATCCGGCGGCGCAGCGCAGCGGCGTCGGCTGGATCCGTGCCGTCGACTGGGTCCCGTACCAGCGGCCGACGTTCGTCACGCCCGCGTTCGCCGGCTACGTCTCCGGCCACAGCGCCTTCAGCAGGGCCGGCGCAGAGGTGCTCGCGGCGTTCACCGGCGACCCGTTCTTTCCCGGCGGGGTCTTCGAGTGGCGCGTCCCCGCGGGCGGGCTGGTGCATGAGGCGGGCCCGGCACGGGACGTGATGCTGCAGTGGGCGGCGTACGCCGATGCCTCCGACGAGGCCGGCGTGTCACGGCTCTACGGCGGGATCCACATCCCGCAGGACGACGTCAGGGGACGGGTGATGGGCGCCGCGGTCGGGAAGCGTGCGTGGGCGCTCGCGCAGCGGCACTACGCGGGCGCGTCGTCGCCCTGAGCGACGGGCCGGGCTACGAACAGGCCGTGCGGATCCCGCGCGCGACGGCCGTCGTCGCCGCCCGCTCGGACAGCTTCGCCTTCCGGAGCATCCGGGCGCGGTTCTTCACCTGTGAGAGGGCGAAGCGCGCGGCCCGGTCGGCCGTCGAGGCGTCGAGCTTCACGAACCCGCAGGTGATGCGGTCGCGCGTGCCGGCGATCCATCCCGCCGTGAACAGGTAGCGCAGCGGCTGCTTCCGATACGGAGCCTTCGTGAGCACGCGACGTGCGGCTGCCGGCGGGACGTTCGACGCACGGGCCGTCTTCGTGACGGCGGCCGACACCTGGGCCGCCGTCGTCGGAAGCGTCCCGGAGGCGCCGCCGAGCGCCGTCCCGATCGCGAGCGCGAGCGTCGAGGTGAGGAGCGCGTACTCCATACCGTCTGATGATCGGAGTCGTCCGGCGGTTGGTCAACGCCCGCCGTCCGCCACGCAGCCTCCGGCTACGCGTACCGGCTTCCGTACTCGCGGCGCGCCGCCCGGGCCGAGTAGGAGGCGACGTCGGCGACGACACCGAGAGCGACCACGATCCACTCCCAGCCGGACACCCCGCCGACGGCCGACCACATGAGGACGTACGCCAGCCCCGTCCAGGGGAGGAGGAGCAGCAGCAGCAGCGGCCAGATCCAGCTGTCCCAGATCAGCTCGACGCGGTCGCCGAAGACCCAGACGAGCAGGAACGCGAACCGCGGCCCGATCAGGACCGTCGACAGGAACAGGCAGCACATGGTGCGTCAGTCTCCCGAGTCCCGGACGATCGGTCAAGCCGCTGCCGCGTAGGCTACGCCGGTGGACGTCGTCGGCAGGATCCGAGACGAGCGCGTCGTGGTCGTGCTGCGCTCGGTGGCCGACACGGCGAGCGCCGTGGCCGCGGTGACGGACGCCGGGCTGAGCGTCGTCGAGATCACGCTCGACCGCGACGAGGCGCTGCGGGAGCTCGAGGAGCTCGGCACGCGTCGCGACGTGTGCCTGCTCGCCGGCACCGTGCGGACTCCCGAGCAGGTCGACGCCGCCGTCGCGGCGGGCGCGCAGGCGATCGTCTGCCCCGCGTTCTCCGGCGCCGTCGTCGCGCGCGCCCACCACCACGCGGTGCCGGTGATCCCGTCCGCGCTCACGACGACGGAGATCGAGGCGGCCTGGCGGGCCGGAGCAGCGCTCGTGAAGCTGTTCCCCGCGCGGCTGGGCGGCCCACGGTACGTGGCAGACGTGCTCAAGCCGCTGCCGGACGTACCGCTCCTCTGTACGGGCGGCGTGACGGTCGCCGACGCCGCCGACTACCTCGAGGCGGGCGCCACGGCGGTCGGGGTGTCGCTGACCGACGCGACGGCGACGGCTGCCGAGATCGCGCGTATCGCCGCGGCCGTCGGACGCCCGGATCCCGGCCGCTGAGGTGGCCAGGCGGCCACGCGGGCTCGTCGGGGCGGCCGCTCAGTTGCGGACGGCGACCCAGGCGTTCAGGGTCGCGGCGTAGGCCACCCAGAGCGCGTACGGCACGAGCAGCCAGGCCGCCGTCGGCGAGACGGGGTGGAAGGCGACGGCGGTCGCGACGACCGCTGCGAGGAGGACGACGATCTCGACGAGCGCGAGGGTCGGTGCGCGCAGCCCGAAGAACAGCAGCGTCCAGCCGAGGTTGAGCGCGAGCTGTGCGCCGTACAGCGCGAGCGCGACGCGCGTCGAGCGCTCGTCGAGGCCTTCGCGCGCGACGAGCCACGCGGCGACCGCCATCAGCACGTAGAGCAGCGTCCACGCCGGCCCGAACACCCAGTTCGGAGGTGTCCAGGGGGCGCGGTCGAGGCCTTCGTACCAGTCACCGACGCTCCGGGACGTCGCCACGCCGCCGAGTGCGGCGACGGCGGCGACGAGCCCGAGCGAGAGCAGGAGGAGCGCCACGGAGGCCACGGGCGGGAGACGCGACGTCAGTGGACGGGGAGAGGGCTCGTCGTGGACGTGTCCGCCCCCCGGCCCCGCGGGGCACGAATCGTCACCCGCCGGCGGGTCATCGCGCCACCGTCACCCAGCGGTGCTCCTCGTTGGAGCGTGCGATCGCATCGCAGAGCACGTTCGCATCGTGGCCGTCCGCGAACGTCGGGAAGTCGGGGTGCTCCGACATTCCGCCCGTCGCGACGGCCTCGTAGACGGCGCGGTACAGCTCCCGGAACGTGTCGACCCACCCCTCCGGGTGCCCGGCCGGCAGGTGGGTGCGCACCGCGGCCTCGGCCCGCATCAACCCCGCGTTGCGCTGCAGGGTCGCGTTCGGCTCGTCCCGCCGCCCGAGCCACAGCTCCTCGTGCCGGTCGGTGTTCCAGGCGAGCGCGCCCTCCGACCCGTCGATCTCGAAGTGGAGCGTGTTCTTGCGCCCCGCGCTCACCTGGGAGACCGAGAACGCCCCGCGGGCGCCGTCGTCGAAGCGGACGAGCACGTGGCCGAGGTCCTCGGTCGCCGTCGGCGCGTTCTCGCGCTCGACGTCACCGGCGTTCGTGAACGTCTCCACCTCGCCGATCGGCCGGCGGCGGACGGGGATCGTCGTCGCGAGGTCGGCGCAGACCTCGACGATCCGCCGGCCGCTGACGAACTGGGCGATGTCCATCCAGTGCGAGCCGATGTCCGCGATCGCGCGCAGGGCGCCGCCCTTCTCGGGCTCGAGGCGCCAGTTCCAGTCGGTCGGCCGGAGAAGCCAGTCCTGGAGGTAGCCACCGTGGACGTTCCAGACCGTGCCCAGCTCGCCGGCGTGCACGCGGGCACGGGCGTCGTGGACGAGGGGGAAGAAGCGGAGGTTGAAGTTCGTGCAGTGCACGAGCCCGCTCTCCTGGGCGAGCGCGAGGAGCTCCGCGGACTCCTGCGCGGTCGTCGCGAGCGGCTTCTCGCAGACGACGTGCTTCCCGGCCTCGAGTGCCCGTCGCGCCTGTGGGGCATGGAGGTGGTTCGGCGTCGTGACGTGGACGACGTCGATCGCCTCGTCGGCGAGGAGGGCGTCGAGCGAGGAGAAGACGGGTGCCAGCGCCTTCGCGCGGGCGCGCTCGGCGGTCGAGCCGACGACGCCCACGACCTCGATGCCGAGCAGGCGCAGCGCGTGGACGTGCACGGCGCCGACGAAGCCGGTGCCGACGACTCCCGCCCGGATGTCGGCCAACGCCCGCATCGCCCCGATCATCGCGCAGGGGGCGCGTTCCTGCGTCAGTTCCGCGCGTGACCGACGGTGCCGTTGATCGTGAGCCCGCCGTCGACGAGCAGCTCCTGCCCCGTCACGTACCGCGCGGCGTCGCTCACGAGGAACACGGCGACGTCGGCGATCTCCTCGGGCGTGCCGATCCGACCGAGCGCGATCCGCTGCTCGTAGGCGCCGCGGACATCGGGCGTGTACGCGTCGCGGTTCATCGCCGTCTCCGTCGCGCCGGGGGCGATCGCGTTGACGGTGACGCCGTGCGGCGCGAGCTCGAGCGCGAGCGTGCGGGTGAGACCGACGATCCCGCCCTTCGCGGTGATGTACGCGGAGAGGTCGGCGAGCGGCTGCACGTCGGCCGCCGACGAGACGTTGAGGATGCGGCCGCCGCGACCGCTCTCGACCATGCGCCGGGCGGCAGCCCGGCAGCCGTAGAAGTAGCCGTGGAGGTTGGCGGCGAGCAGCGCGTGCCAGTCCTCGTCCGTCGTCTCGAGCAACGGCTTGACGAGGAGGCGGGCCGCGTTGTTCACCCAGACGTCGATGCCGCCGAGGCGCACGGTGGCCTCGTCGGCGAGCCGCTCGACGTCCTCCGCGCGCCCCGTGTCGCCGACGATCATCACGGCCTCTCGGCCGTGCGAGCGGATCGCCGCCTCGGTCGCGGCCGCCTCGTCGAGGGCGATCCCGGCGACGTCCGCGCCGGCCCGCGCCAGCGCGACCGCGATCGCGGCGCCGATCCCGCTCGAGGCGCCGGTGACGACCGCTCGTCGGCCTGTGAGATCGAACGGGGAGGGGGAGGACGGCATGGACACGCGTAGGCTACTGCGATGCGGCTCGGAGTAGCAGCGGCGGTCGTCGGGGGCTCGCTCGTCCGCGGCGACGTCGAGGTCGAGGAGGGAGCGGTCGCCGCCGTCGGGCTCCCCGGGCCGGGGGCCGGACTGGCGATCCCGGGTCTCGTCGACCTGCAGGTGAACGGCTACGGGGGTGTCGACGTCCAGCGGGCGGAGCCCGGCGAGTTCGCCGAGCTCGCCCACGCGCTCGCGCGGGACGGGGTGCTCTGGTATCAGCCGACGGTCGTGACGGCCGACCCGGCGGCGATGCGCGATGCGCTCACGTCGATCGGGCAGGCGTTCGAGCGACCGGCTCCCGCCAGGATGCTCGGGGCGCACGTCGAGGGCCCCTTTCTCAGCCCCGTGCGCGTCGGCGCGCACCCTTCCGAGCACCTGCGGCGACCGTCCCTGGACGCGCTCGCCGCGCTGCTCCTCGCCGGGTGCCCGCTGACGATGGTCACGCTCGCGCCCGAGCTCGACGACGCCGCCGAGCTGATCGACGCGCTCGCGGAACGGGGCATCGTGGTCTCGCTCGGCCACACCGACGCGACCGCAGTGGTCGCCCACGCTGCCTTCGACCAGGGTGCCCGCTCGGTGACGCACCTCTTCAACGCGATGCGGCCCTTCCATCACCGCGACCCGGGAGTGGTCGGGGTCGCGCTCGCCCGCGGTGACGTCACGGTGATGCTCGTGGCCGACGGCGTCCACGTCGCCGCGGATGCCGTGGTCGCGGCGTGGCGTGCCGCCCGCGGCCGCCTCGCCCTCGTCTCCGATGCGATCGCCGCGGCCGGAGAGGGAGACGGCGTGACGTCTCTGGGAGACGTCGAGGTCGTCGTCGCCGACGGCGTGCCGCGGCTCGCCGACGGCACCCTCGCCGGCTCCGTGCGACCGCTCGCATGGGGCCTGCGCCTCCTCGTGGAGCTCGGTGTCCCCATCGTCGAGGCGGTGGACGCGGTCACGCGGACACCCGCGAGGCTGCTCGGCCGCTCGGACGCCGGCGTCCTCGGCCCGGGGAGCCCGGCCGACCTCGTCGTCCTCGACGACGCATTCGCGGTGGAGCGGGTCTACGTCGGCGGACGCGAGCTCGACTGACGGCGGGGTCCGCCCCGGCGGGTCTCGTGGGGGAGACGTCGTCGGCGGCGTCTACCGCGGTCGGGTGAGCTCGTCGACGGGAGCGGCGAGCACGACCTTGAAGCCCGCCCGCCCGCGCCCGGTCGGCGTGCGGGCGCCGGTGGGGCGGAAGCCCGCCCGCTCGTAGAGGCGCCGCGCGCGCGCGTTCGCCTCCTGCACGAAGAGGTACACCGTCTCGCACCCGCGCTCCGACGCCCATTCGCCGACCGCGCGGATCAGGGCCTCGGCGACGCCCTGTCCGCGCGCGGCGGGATCGACCCACATCGACATCAGCTGCGCCTCGCGTGGATCGATGCGGACGAACGCCGCGACGACACCGATCCAGCGACCGTCGGTCTCGGCGGCGAAGAGGATCCGCCGCTCGCCGGTCGCGGCTCCGACCCAGTCGCGCCAGGTCTCGTCGAGCTCGGCGGCGGCGTCCTCCCACCGCGTTGCGAACGCGACGGGATCGTCCCGGAGCATGCGCACCCGGATGTCGCGCCAGCGTGCCCACTCGTCGGGGAGCACCGGCCGGATCATCACGGGCGTGGTCATGCGGGAACGACGGTGTTCGGCCCGAGGGGCTGTGTCAGGTCGACGATCCGCCTCGCGTCGAGCGCGGCTGCCAGGTTGCGCATCCCGTCGAGGCTACCCGGCGACGCACTCGCCGGTCGTGCCTTCGCAACACCCGATCTTGAAGCGGCAGCGCGGGCACTGGAAGGTGGCGTGACGCCACTCCATCGTCGCGCCACACCGCAGGCAGCGTTCGCCGCCGTCTGGATCGTCCCGCGGGGGCGGCGTCGAGGGCGGGACGCTCATCGAACGGAGTCTAGGGCGACGATCCGACGCGTCGTCCCTGCCGACGGCCGGGGCTAGGATGGAAGGAGCGGCGACGTGGCCGAGTGGTTAGGCAGAGGCCTGCAAAGCCTCGTACAGCGGTTCGAATCCGCTCGTCGCCTTCGCTCCTCGCGAACGTCCCGCACGTCGGGCGTGTTCGCTGGAGCCTCCGAGGTCGCCGAGGAGACACGACCGCGGTGAAGCGGGGGGAGCCCGTCCTTCGGGCTCCCCCCGCAGTCCGTGCGACTCCTTCGACGGGCTAGCCGCGCACGTTGACCGGGAACGAGACGAGCCGACGGGTGGAGACGCCGCCGAGCACGTCCTCTCCGCTCTTGCGCGCGCGGGCGAACACGACGAGCAGCTGCTGCTGGTTGCTCGCCGGGAAGAACCGGAGCTGTTCCATCGTGAGCACGACACGTCCGTCCGTGCCGGTGGGCTGCTCGGCCGTCGAGAACTGCTGGTAGGGAACGGGCGTTCCGTACACGAGCGCGCCCTGGACCGGGCGTCCGCCGCAGGCCGTCACCCTGAACGTGACCCGGATCACCTGGGTGTCGGGGGTGACGACGGACGGGACGATCTGCTGGCCGCCGATGCTCAGCCGCGCCGGCGACTGGAGGTTCGCGACGTTGATCGGGCCCGTCCCCACCGGGCACCCGGTGGTCGGCGAGGTGCCCGTCACGACGGGCGTCTGCGGAGACGTGGCGTCGCTCGTGCCCCCGGCGTTCTTCGCCGTCACCTGGACGCGCAGGGTGCGACCCGCGTCCGCCGCGACGAGCTTGTACGTCGTGGCCGTGGCGCCCGCGATCGCGGCACAGTTCGCGCCGGCCGCGTCACACCGCTGCCACGCGTAGCTGTAGGTGATCCCGGTACCCGTCCACGTGCCCGGGTTCGCCGTCAGCGTCTCACCGACGACCGCCTTGCCGCTGATGCTCGGCCGCTGCGTGTTCGTCGGGCCCTGCTGCGCCTCGGCGACGACGGCGGTGGCGTTGGAGGCGGCGGTCGTCGAGCCGTCCGTGTTCGTCGCCGTCACCCGGAAGCGAAGGCGGAAGCCGACGTCCGAGGACGAGGGGCTGTACGCGGTGGTCGTCGCGCCGCCGATCACGGCGCAGTCCGAGCCGTCCGGCGCGCTACCGGACGCCGCGCACCGCACCCACTGGTAGGCGTACGAGCTCGCGTTCTCCCACGTCCCCGCGCCGCCGGTCAGGTTCGCCCCGACCACGGGTGTCCCGGAGATCGTGGGTTGCGCGGTGTTGTTCGGTGCCGCCTGTTGTGCCCCGAGGCCGACGGGGACGAGGATCGCGAGGACGGCCGCCCCGACGAGCGCGATCACGGCTGCGCGCCGCGTGGCGAGGCGCCTCCGGGCTCGAGCGATGGAAGTCATGGGATCTCCTTCTAGTCGTTTGAAGGAGATTGTCCCCGGCGGATGTCTGGGTGTTGTGAAGATGCCGTGATGGCGCCGAGACGGCTGTGGCATCGCGCGTTCGGCGGCTCGGGTGCGGCCGTCGCCTACGATCTCGTGAGCGACCCGCGAAGGGAGGTCGTCATGAGCACCGACCCATCACCCACGAATCCCGGCGACCGCGAAGACGCCCTTGCCCTCGGTCTGCTCGGGGGCGGAGCCGCCGTCTTCCTCGCGGGCATCCTGCTCGGCTCGCGATTCCTCCGACTGGTGGGCTTCGTGGCGGGGCTCGGCGGAGGCGCGCTGCTCGCCGCCGAGTGGATGCAGGAGCGCGAGGAGCAGATCGAGGAGGCGCAGGAGACCATCGCCGAGGAGCTCGCGGGCCTCGGCCCCGTCGCTCGTGCGCAGGTGATCGCCAACCTGGCCGCCGACGCAGGCGGCGACTGACTCGCCGTTCGGGTGACGCGACCCTGCCGGCCCGCGCCCGCGGAGGCGCGGCGACGACCGGGCCCGGTGCGCGCGGTCGGCTACGTCCGCATCGGCCCGAGGGGCAGCATCCGCCGGCCGTACACGTCGTTCCAGATCTGCGCCGTGGCCGTGTAGACGGCGAGGAGGGCGGTGACGATCCCCTCCCACCCGGCGATCTTGAGGACGGTGGCGTCGCCCGACCACTCCGCGATCGCGAGGAGGAAGAAGAGCGTCGCCAGTCCGAGGAAGACGAGCTGGAGCGCGCGCGTCGTGCGGAGCGACCCCACGAGCATGATCGCCGTGAACACGCCCCACGAAAAGAGGTACCAGCCCATCGCGCGGGCGCTCGGCTCGTCGCCCATGCCCCAGTCCGGAAAGACCACGAGCGCGACGAGCGACAGCCAGAAGAGGCCGTACGAGGTGAACGCGGTCGCGCCGAACTCGTTGCCCTTGCGGAAGTCGATCGCCCCGGCGATCACCTGGGCGAGCCCCCCGTAGAAGATCCCCATCGCGAGGATCATCGAGCTCAACTCGATGTACCCCGCGTTGTGGATGTTGAGGAGGAGCGTCGTCAGCCCGAAGCCCATCAGGCCGAGCGGCGCCGGGTTCGCGGTCGGGTCGTGGACGTGGATCTCGGTCGGCTGGCTCATCCAGGCACACGCTCACAGCCCCGACGGCGGGTGTCATCCGCGGGAACGCTGACCACGGCGGGGGCGGCTACGGATGCTGCGGTACGCTCGTCCGGATGACGCCGGACGCCGACGGTACCGAGGCCGACCCAGGCGTGAGCCGCCTGCTCGCGCTCGCGGCGGAGCTGGAGCGGCGAGACGAGGTGATCGCGCGCCAGATCGACGAGGTCGCGGCCCTCGCGGAGCGGGCCGGCGCGGTCCGCGCCGACGCGGCCGCGATCGCCGAGCAGCTCGCCGCCATCCCGTCGGAGCTCGAGGGGCTCGATCGTGCCGAAGGCGACGCCCTGGAGGCAGCGCGCAGTGCCCACCGCGAGCTCGCGGAGCTCGAGGCGCGCCTCGCCGACCTCGAGCGCGCACGCCGCCCGCGCAACGAGGAGATCGAGCGCATGCGGCGCACCACGCAGGACGCCCGCGAGGCGGTCGCCGACGCCGAGGCGCGGATCGTCCGTCTGCAGGGTCGGCGGGTGGAGCTCGACGAGCTCGAGCGCGCGCTCGCCGCCGCCGCCGACGGGGCGGTCGTCACGGCCCGGGAGGTCGCCGCGGCGATCGCCGAGGTGCCGCGGGTCTCCGACGGCGGGAAGAGCGAGCCCGGGACGACGCTGGCCGAGCTCGACGAGTGGGGTGGACGCGCGCGCGCCGCGCTCTTCGTCGCCCGGGGGACGCTGGACGCCGAACGGGAGCGGATCGTGGCCGAGGCGGGGTCGCTCGGAGCATCGGTGCTCGGCGAGGACATGGTCGGGACGAGCGTCGCCCTCGTCCGGCGCCGCCTCGAGCAGGCGCTCCGGTAGGCACCTCCGGATCCCGCTACGGGAACGCGCCGTCGTCGGGGCGCAGGTCGAGCGAGCCCCCGTCGACGCACCCGTCGGGAAGGGCGTACGAGAGCCGCGTGATGCTCCGCTCGCCGAGGTTCCGGAGATAGAGCGTCCCCATCATGCGCTGCGCGGCCGCGCGCTCGAGGCCCAGTCGCTCCCCCAGGGCGACGCCCTCCTGCAGCCCCTTGCACTCCGTCACCCCCTCGTCCCGCTCTCCGCCGAGGTGTACGGCCTCGTGGGCGAGGACGAGGACGGCTCGGGCCGAGTCGTCCCGCTCGCGGCGGTCGTCGTCGAACACGATCGCCACGAGGCGCCGGCAGATGGTGGGGTCGAGGAGTGCGAGCCTGCTGCGGACGAACGCGACACCGAGCGCGTCACTGCCGATGCCGGTGTACGCGTAGCCGTCGTCGCACCGGACGGTGACCGGCGCTCCGGCGATACGACCCGCCTCGCGGCTGAACAGCGCCTCCGCGGCCGCGCGCCGCTCGCTCGAGAGCGCGCTCCACGAGCGATCGCGGTCGACGCGCGCTGCTGCGATGAAGAGGGCCGCGGCAACGGCGACACCGAGCACGGTGACGATGCGGCGACGCCGCGTGCGCGGCGGACGCGGTGGCGGCGGGAGGAGCACCGGGCCGTCCTCTCCCTCGACGATCTCACCCCAGCCCAGGTCGGCGTCCGCCTCGCCCGGCCGCCGGCGTGCCGAGAGCTCCGTGGAGGTGGGCGCGACGCCACCCCATCGTCGCTCCCGCCAGCCGCGTGCGAGGACCTCGACCTCCGCCACGAGCAGGATCACGAACGGGAGCCAGAACGGGATCGCCTCCTGCAGGGCGCGCACGAGGAGCCAGCACACGACGAAGCCGAGCGCACCGATGCGGAGGGCGATCTGGACGGTTCCGCGCTCATCCATCTTGTCCACCTGCCCACGGTAGATCGCGGAGGGCGCCGGCCGCAGTAGGATCGGCCCGTGGTCGACCCCCTCGAGCGCTGGCGCCGCCTGGGCCTGCCCGACAAGCCCGACTACGCCGGGCTGCTCACGTTCGCGGCGCTCCCGTACACACAGGATCCGGCCGAGCTCGACGGTGTCGACGTCGCGGTGCTCGGCGCGCCGATGGACGACCTCGTCTCCGATCGCCCGGGAGCGCGCTTCGGCCCGCGCGCGATCCGCTCGGCGAGCTGTCCGCCCGGGCCGCATCTCGAAGCGGGGATCGACTGGGGGGAGCGCCTCCGCGTCGTCGACTACGGCGACGCGCCCGTGCTCCCGGCCGACCCGGCCCGCTCGCGCACGGCGATCGAGGCGCTCGTGACGGAGGTGGCACGGGCCGGCGTCGTGCCGGTCGTGCTCGGGGGCGACCACTCGATCACCGAGCCGCACGTCCGTGCGCTTGCGCGCGTGCACGGGCCGGTCGGGCTCGTCCACTTCGACACGCACACCGACACGGGCGACGAGGTGTTCGGGGTCGAGGTGTCACACGGGACGCCGATGTTCCGGCTCGTCCGAGACGGACACGTCGATGCCGCGCGCTACGTGCAGATCGGGCTCAGGGGCTACTGGCCCGGTGAGCGCGAGTTCGCCTGGCAGCGGGAGCACGGGATCACGGCGTTCTTCATGCACGACGTACGCGACCGCGGCATCCGCGCGGTCGTCGAGGAGGGGGTGGGGGTCGTCGGCCCAGGGCCCGTCGTCCTCACGGTTGACGTCGACGTGCTCGATCCGGCGTTCGCGCCGGGCACGGGGACGCCCGAGCCCGGGGGGATGACCTCGGTCGACCTCCTGTGGGCCGTGCGCACGGTCGCGGCGGAGCTGGAGCTCGTCGGCATGGACGTCGTCGAGGTGATACCGACCGGCGTCGGGTCCGGCGACCTGACCGCCCTCGTCGCGGAGAGGATCGTGCGCGAGGCGCTCACCGGAATCGCCGCTCGGCGCGGAGCCTGACCCGAGGGCCGGGCCCCGCGCCGTGCGGGGTCGGTCAGTGCCCGAAGCGAACGTCGGGGAGGAGCCGGTCGAGCCAGCGCGGGAGGGCCCACGCCGCCGGGCCCATCACCCTCAGCAGCACGGGCATCAGCACGAGGCGGATCAGCATCGCGTCGAGCAGCACGGCGACGCCGAGGATCACGCCCATCTCCTTCGGCGGGAGGGGCCCCGACAGGGCGAACGTGAAGAACACGGCGACCATCACTGCCGCGGCCGCGAAGATCGTGCGTCCCGAGTGGGCCACGCCGCCGATCATCGCCTCCTGCGCATCGCCGGAGCGGTCCCAGTGCTCCTTCGCCGACGAGAGCAGGAACACCGTGTAGTCCATCGAGATCGCGAAGATCATCGCGAAGAAGAACACCGGGCCCCACGCGTTCAGGAACCCCTGCGACTCGAACCCGAGGAGGCCCTGGAGGTTCCCGTCCTGGAAGATCAGCTTCCCGACGCCGAAGGCCGCGCCGGTCGCGAGCAGGTTGGTGACCACGCCCGCCGCGGCGATCAGCGGGGCCTGCAGCGCCAGCAGCAGGAGCCCGAAGCCGAGGACGAGGACGACCGCGAACACCGGAAGCGTGCGGCTCGCGAGCGCCTCCTCGAGGTCGTGGTTCTCGGCGACGGCGCCGCCGACGAGCGCGCCCGGAGGGAGCGCAGACCGGACACGGTCGATCGTCGCCCCGACGGCGGGATCCGAGGGATCCTGTGCCGGGACGGCGAGGAGGAGCGCCGTCCCTCCCGACTCCTGCGCGGGCGTGACGGCGACGATCCCGGGGTCGTCGGAGAGCACGGCCTCAGCGCGCTGCGCCTCGGCCGCGGGGGCGACGACCTGGAGCGTGCCCGGAGCGCCAGGGCCGAATGCCTCCTGCACCTGGACGTAGCCGGCGCGGCTCCCGTCCTCCTCGGGGACGACCTTGATCGAGGGCATCCCGGTGTCGAGCGAGAAGACCGGAATCGCGAGCGCGACGAGGATCGCGGTCGCGCCGATCCCGAACAGCGCCGGTCGCCGCCAGAGGAGCCCCGCCCAGCGGGCGAACAGCGGAGAGCGGTGCTCACCGGCGTGGACCCACGGCAGTGCGAGCTTGTCGACGCGATCGCCGAGCTTGCCGAGGAGCGCCGGGAGCAGCGTGAGCGTCGCCGCGAGCACGAAGATCACGGAGAGCATGATCCCGAGCGCCATCGACCGGAACGCAGGGCTGGGGACGAGCATCACCGCGGACAGCGAGATCAGGACCGTCACACCCGAGAAGAGCACGGCCTTCCCGGCAGTGTCCATCGTCACGGCGACCGCCTCGCGCGTGTCGATCTTGGACCCGAAGTGCGCGCCGCGGAAGCGGGCGACGATGAACAACGCGTAGTCGATGCCGAGCGCGAGCGCGAACATGAGCGCGAAGTTCATCGACCAGATCGAGATGTCGAAGAGCTGCGAGAGCAGGAACAGGCTCCCGGCGGAGGCGACGAGCCCGAGGATCGTGAGGAGCAGCGGCAGGCCTGCCGCCACGAGCGAGCCGAAGGCGAGCACGAGGATCGCGAGCGTCACCGGCCAGGAGAGCAGCTCGGACTTCATCATCGCGTCCTTGTTGGCCTGATTGAAGTCCGACCACATGCCGGGAGCCCCGGTGAGGCTGACGGTCGTGGTCTCGGTGCCGAGTGCCGCGAGCTCACCCTTGAGGTCGTCCGCAGCCCGGACCATCTCCGTCGGATTCGCGCCCGCACCGGCGGAGAGCACGATCGTGCGTCCGTCCTCCGACACCTGCGGCGGCGCGACCGTCGTCACGCGAGGGTCGGCCTCGAGCACGCGGGTCGCCTCGGCGACCGTCGGCTGGAGATCGCCGGCCCCGTGGACGACCGCCATCAGCGCATAGCTCGACTGGCCGCCGAAGGAGCGCTCGACCTCATCGCGTGCCGCAACGGACTCCGAGCCCGACGCCTCCCACCCGGCGCCGGAGAGCGCGTGCTCGGCCCACGGGGCGAAGACGCCGAGGCCGACGGCGATCACGACCCAGGCGATCACGACGTGCCGGACGTGGCCGGCCATCCAGCCGCCGAGCCGCCCGATCGGCCCGACGGGCGTCACGACCGCACCTCCTGCGTCTCCGCGAGGCAGGGCACGCGCCCGAGCACCAGCGACGCCGGGCAGTTGCCGACGAGGACGTACAGCCACTGGTTGACGCCGACGAAGGCGACGAGCAGCAGCCACCAGGGGCTGACGACGACGGCGAGGGCCGTCGCGAGCAGCACCATCGAGCCGGCGAGCGCGAAGAGCACCCGCTCGAGGGAGAGGCTGGAGCAGCTCATCGGGCCACCCCGTCGAGCAGCTCGTTGAGCTCGGCCAGCTGGCGCTGGACGCCGCCGCAGACGCCCTCGCAGAGCTCGAGCACGCTCTCGTCCGCGATCGCGTAGAGCACGCGATTGCCGTCCTTCCGACGGCCGACGATGCCTGCGCCGTGGAGGACGCCGAGGTGCTTGGACACGTTCTGCTGGGACGCACCCGTCGCGTCCGCGAGCTCCTGGACACTCGCCTCGCCCTCGCGCAGCTGGTCGAGGAGGCGTATCCGCATGGGCTCGCCGATGATCTTGAAGCGCTGTGCGATCAGCTCGACGAGCGCCTCGGGAAGGGGATGGGGAAGGGTCATGTGCTCCTCCGTCGTCTGGGACGGCGGAACAGTAGCACAACTGATCGGTTGTGTAGTTGTGTATTACCGGCCGCCCGTGACGGCGCTTCACGGGCCGGATGGAGCCGCTGCCACGGCTCGAAGACGCCGGCCCGGCGGGAAGGCGTGAGCGGGCGCTCGGGTGTTGTGCGTCGCGCTTCGGCGGGCCTACTCGAACGTGGGCCGGTCGATCGCGAGCGGGCACCACCAGGTCTCGGTGTTGCCGCGGATGCCCTTGCTCTGGCAGTTGTCGGCCGCGAGGTTCGGAAGCCCGCTCAACGCACCCTCCTCGCAGGACCACCACTGTCCCCCGATTGGGGCGCCCCTCGGTGCCGCGATCTGCTGGCAGTCGGCGAGGAGACCGGAGCGCTCGAACCACGCCTGCTGGTGCGCGACGATCAAAACGGCCGCGAGTGCGGCGGCGACGAGCCCGATCTTGATGATCACCATGTCCAGAGGAGGGGTCGGTTGGCACTCCTGGGATCGGCACTCGGCGGGCGGTACTTGAGCGTCGTTCCGCCGGTGCCCCGGCGCGCGTGCCGGTAGAGTCGCCCGCGTGACGGCCACGCTGATGGACGGGAAGGCGCTCGCAGCGGAGGTGCGTGCTGCGGTCGCCCGTGATGTCGAGGAGCTCGGCCATGTCGGGCTCGCGACGATCCTCGTCGGCGACGACCCGGCATCGCACGTCTACATCGCCGGCAAGCACAAGGCCGCGACGGAGGCGGGGATCGACGCGCGCGACGTGAGGCTTCCCGCCGACACCCCGGAAGCCGACGTCCTCGCGCTCGTCGAGCAGCTGAACCAGGACGACGAGATCGACGGCATCCTCGTGCAGCTCCCGTTGCCCGCGCACATCGACGAGACGACGGTGACCTACGCCGTCGCGCCGGCGAAGGACGTCGACGGCTTCCACCCGGTGAACGCCGGGCACCTGTACCTCGGGACGCCGCTCCACGTCCCCGCCACGCCCGCCGGCTGCATGGAGCTCTTGGCTGCGTACGGCGTCGACCCCGCGGGAAAGGACGCCGTCGTCATCGGGCGGAGCGAGATCGTCGGGCGCCCGATGGCGATGCTGCTCGTCCAGGCGCACGCAACGGTCACGATCTGTCACTCACGGACGGCGGAGCTCGCGGACCACGTCCGCCGCGCCGACATCGTCGTCGCCGCCGTCGGCCGCCCCGGGCTCGTGACCCCGGACTGGGTGAAGCCGGGCGCGGCCGTCCTCGACGTCGGCCTGACGAGGACCGACGAGGGCATCCGGGGCGACGTCGACCCGGACGTCGCCTCCGTGGCCGGGCTGCTGACGCCGATGCCCGGGGGCACGGGGCCGATGACGATCGCGATGCTCCTGCGGAGCGCGGTCAAGGCAGCCCGCTTCCGGCGGAGACTGCTTGCGTACCCGGGCCTGTGACCGCTACGGTTCCGTCGCTGGTGTTCCTCAGCGTCGACCACGTCGACGCTTCGTGTGTGTAGGAGGACGTTCGTGTCTGAGACGGGCACCGTCAAGTGGTTTTCCAACGAGAAGGGCTACGGCTTCATCGCTCGCGACAACGGCGAGGATGTGTTCGTGCACTTCTCCGCGATCACCATGGACGGCTACAAGACCCTCGTCGAGGGTCAGAAGGTGGAGTTCGAGGTCGTCCAGGGGCCCAAGGGCGCCCAGGCCGCGAACGTCGTCGCCGCGGCCTAGGCCGGGCGACAGAAGCTTTCGAGGCGGGCCTCCCACCGGGAGGCCCGCCCCG